>DATGGC010000001.1:0-4983 GCA_035308745.1 Candidatus Limnocylindrales bacterium
CCGCGGCCACGGCCCCGGCCACCCCGGCGCCGGCGCCGGCGCTGGCCCTCCTCGGAGGTGTCCCCATCCGCACCGGCCTCATGGGCCTGGCTGGCGAGGATCTCCTCCTCTTCGATGTCGAGCTCGAACTCGGGCTCCAAAGGAACCGCGACGTGAGCCGGGACCTGAGCGGCGACGGGAGCCGCGACGCGGGCGGCCGCGGCGATCGCGGCCTTCGACAGCTTCTCGCCGGGCAAGGCCACCAGGCCGCCGGCATAGCTCGACACCGCGATCGGAGCCGCGCTGGCAGCGACCTCGAGCGGGGCGGGCTCGGCCGTCCGCCGACCGCGCGTCGCCGGACGAGCGACGGCGGCGACCGGCTCGGGCTCGCCGACCCGCGTGGTCCGGGTCCGGCCACCACGCGTGCCCCGGCCCCGGCCGACGCCGGTGCCTTCGGTCTGCTTGTCGGGCACCTCGGTCATCGACAGGTCCTCGTCATCGTCGGCCACCCGCCGGCCGGAACGTGAGGAGCCCTTCTCGACCTTGGCGATCTGGGTGATATCGGTGAACAGGTCGGCGACCTCGATCAGGTCCGAGCTGGTGTTGCCCCGGAAGCTGATCACCTCGCACCGGACGCCCATCTCCTGGACGGCCCGGATAGCGGGCGCGAAGTCACCGTCGCCCGACACGATGATCGCGACATCCAGGTTCCGGGCGGTCTTCATCAGGTCGACCACGAGCTCGATGTCGAGGTTCGCCTTGACCTTGCCGTCGCCGTACTTGCGGATGTCCTTGCTCACGACCTTGTAGTTGTGGCGAGCCAGGAAGGCGTGGAAGTTGCGCTGGTTCTCGTTGTCCGGATCCAGCCCCGTGTACGCGTACGCCCGAACGAAATCGCGACCGGCGATGGCTGATTTGAGGAGGGTCACATAGTCGATGTCGACCCCGGCGGCCTTGGCCGCGTAAAAGATGTTCGCGACGTCCACGAAGACGGCGACGTTCTTGCCCACGTTGACTCCTATGTCCTGTGTGCTGGGTGCCGGCGCAGCTGGTGCAGCTCGGCGAAGGTCAAGTGCGGACCTGGCGAGCGGTGGCCCGGCGGGCCGCCACCGACCTGGTCATGAGCGAGCCACCCTGGCTGAATCCTCGATCCTCCCAGCGGGCTCGCTCGCCGGGATCATCTGGGAGCGCCGCCTCGACGACGGTGCAGCCCTTGTTGCGCGCGGAACGGAAGATCTCCTCGAGCAGGTCGTTGGTGACGCTCGGTGCGTCGGCGTCCTGATCGACGGTCAGCAGGTCGATGCTGCCGATGTAACCACCAGCCCGCACGGACGGACGCAGGGCCAGGACCGCGCCGCCGATGACCTCTCGCCGCCGTTCCGCGACGAGCACGCTGGCCTGCGGCAGATAGACGAGCTGCCGCAGTAGATCGGCTGCCACGAGCGGCCCGCCAGCCGGGTCGAGGGCCGGCGCGAAGAGCGCGACGAGCCGATCGACATCGGTGATGCGAGCCGTCCGAACCTGGTAGTCCACGCCGACGGGCCTGACCTCACGAGGGGGGCGCATCCGCTGCGGCAGAGGCGGTCAAATCCGACCGGCTCGACGTTTCCCTGCCGTGAGCGCGCCTCTCGGTGGTGGGCGCCGAAGCGCTCGACAACCACCCAAGGGGCACCCAACAGCAGTGTTGCAATCGACGCGCCAGTGCCTAATATACGGCATCGCTCCGGCGGCCACCTGCGCGTCGCCCGTAGCCTGCTCGCCGTGCCACCGTCCGTGCCGCACCGACGCTCCTGATTGGCCCTCCCCAGGGGCCATGGGACGATGGGCGAAGGGCAGTTGGCGGGCGACGAGCCTCGGTGCTATGGGCAGGGGTATCGACCGGAAACGTCCGCCGAGAACGGCGGATGGGGATCAGAGGAGGAGCATTTTGATGAAGTACGGCAAGCTCGGCGCATTGGGCGCCGGGGCTCTGCTCGTCCTGTCGGCCTGCAGTAGCACCGCTACGACGGCCCCGGGATCGAGCACGGGCGCAGGCTCGAGCACAGGAACCGGGGGCGCCCCGGGCGCCTGGTGCGTCGGCGGCACCGTCAAGATCGGCACCGAGCTCCCGATGAGCGGTGGCGAGACGGCCAACGGCGTTCCGACTGAGAACGGCGTCGAGCTTCTGGTCGCACAGGTCAACGCCGCCGGCGGCGTTGCCGGCTGCAAGCTGGCCACCAACGTCCAGGACGACGCCCTGAACGGCGTCCACGACCCGCAGACGGGCGCCAAGAACATGCAGACGCTCGTCGCTGACCCCGCGGTCATCGGCGTTGTCGGCCCGTTCAACTCCGGCGTTGCCGAGGCGGAGATCCCGATCAGCAACGGCGCCGGCCTGCTCATGTGCAGCCCCGCCAACACCGCCAACGCGGTGACCCAGCCGCCCGAGGGCGACACGTACCGGTCGGCTCACCCCGACAAGATCAGCTACATCCGCACGGCCACCCCGGACAGCATCCAGGGCCCGTCGGCGGCTGACTACCTGTACAAGGACCTCGGCAAGACGAGCGTCTACATCATCGACGACACCGAGACCTTCGGCGTCGGCGTCGGCGACAGCTTCGAGGCTGAGTTCAAGAAGCTGGGCGGCACCGTGGTCAAGCGCGACAGCGCGCCGAAGTCCACGACCGACTACACCCCGCTGTTCACGGCCGCCGCGGCCATGAACCCGCAGGGCGTCTACCTCGCCGGCACCACCCCGACGGGCATGGGCCTGGCCCTCAAGCAGGGCCGGACGGTCTCCGGCATGGAGACCATCCCGTTCGTCGGTCCCGACGGCGTGGCTGACCTCGGCCCGGGTGGCACCCAGGGTGCAACGATCACGATTGCCGGCGCTGCTGCCGCCAACGTGTACGGCACCGTCGGCGCGGCCCACGACCTGGCCACGGGCTCCACGTTCACGGCCGACTACACCACCAAGTTCGGTGGTGCTCCGGGTGCCTACAGCGCAGCGGCCTACGCCTGCGCCCAGATCATCGTTGCTTCCCTGACCAAGGCCGCGGCAACCGCCACGGACCTGGCCAGCGCCCGCGAAGGCGTCCGCGCCAACGCGGTCAACTCGGCCAACAGCTTCAACACCGCGCTTGGCACGCTGAGCTTCGACAAGTACGGTGACAACACCAAGCCGTTCATCTCGTTCTACAAGACCGACATGACGCTTGATGGTGGCAAGGGCGACTGGGTCTTCGTGAAGCAGGAATCCTTCACGGACCCGAACGCGCCGTAACCCAGCGTTCCAAGAGGCCGGGGAGTTCCAAGCTCCCCGGCCTCTTTTTAGACTCGGAAGACCTCAGGAGCAGGGCTGCCGAATGACCACCAAACTCCCCCGCCTGGCTCGTCCCCTCGGCATCGGTGCCATCGCCCTGATCGTCGAGTACCTGCTCCTCGGGACGCAGCAGTTTGCCAACGCGCTGACCCTCGGCGCGATCTACGCCCTCATCGCCCTCGGCTACACGATGGTCTACGGGATCGTGGAGCTGATCAACTTCGCCCACGGCGACGTGTTCATGGTCGGCTCGTTCCTGGCGATGTGGATCATGACCACCATCTTCGGCCTGACCGGCCCGGTGACCAACCTGCTCAACCTGGTCGCCCTCCTGGCGATCGTCATGCTGGCCACGATGGTGGGCATGGGCCTGATCGGGATGTTCATCGAGCGGGTCGCCTACCGGCCGCTGCGCCATGCACCGCGACTCGCCCCGCTGATCACCGCGATCGGCGTGTCGTTCATCCTCCAGAACATCATCGCCACGGCGTTCGGACCGTCGCCGGTCAACTTTCCCCAGATCGTGCCGGCCGACAAGTTCGCGCTCATGGGCGGCAAGATCGCCTACCTGAACGTGTTCATCGTGATCATGGCGGTCGTCCTGATGATCGCCCTGCAGCTGTTCGTCGGCCGGACGCGGCTGGGCCGGGCGATGCGCTCGACCGCCCAGGACCGCGAGGCGGCGGAGCTGATGGGCGTCGACATCAACCAGACGATCGCGATCACGTTCTTCATCGCGGCCGCCCTGGCCGGCGCGGGCGGCATGGTCCAGGGCCTGTACGCGGGGAGCATCAAGTTCGACCTGGGCTTCTTCGTCGGCCTGAAAGCGTTCACGGCCGCGGTCCTGGGAGGCATCGGCAACACGACCGGCGCCGCGATCGGCGGCTTCGTGATCGCCTTCGTCGAGGTCTACGCGACGGTGATCGGCTACACCCAGTGGTCGGAGGTGGCCGTCTTCACGGTGCTCATCCTGGTCCTCGTCTTCCGGCCCAGCGGCCTGCTCGGCCAGCAGCTCGGTGAACGGGCATGACCGCCGTGTCGAAGCCCCAGGCGCAATCGCCCTGGGCGCGCCTCCGGAGCACCGCCCGGGCCCACCGCTCGATCACGATCCTGGTCGGCTGGCTGATCATCGCGGTCGGCCTGCCGGTGATCGTCCTGATCCCGCCCCTCAGCACGTTCCAGCCCCAGTCGCTGTGGATCGACGGCTTCTCGAACGCCGGCGTGTTCATCCTGCTGGCCATGGGCCTGAACGTGGTCGTCGGGTTGGCCGGCCTGCTCGACCTGGGCTACGCCGCCTTCTTCGCGATCGGCTCGTACGTGTACGCCTTCGGGGCGTCGCCGTTCACGGCCACCCAGATCCCGTTCTGGCCGATGCTCCTCGTCGGCGCGGTGATCGCGGCCACCCTGGGCCTGCTCCTTGGCGCTCCCACCCTCCGGCTGCGGGGCGACTACCTGGCCATCGTGACCCTGGGCTTCGGCGAGATCGTGCCGGCCGTCTTCCTGAACGCCAGCTCGCTGACGAAGGGCACCAACGGCATCGGCGGGATCTACAAGCCGACGCTGTTCGGCTTCAACTTCACCCTCGAGAACCCGGTTCCGTACTACATCACGATGGTCGGGATCCTGGCGATCACGATGATCTTCCTGTACCGCCTTCAGGGATCACGCCTGGGCCGGGCCTGGATGGCGATCCGCGAGGA
>DATGGC010000002.1:0-3307 GCA_035308745.1 Candidatus Limnocylindrales bacterium
TACGTGGCCCAGGGGCTCCTGCCGTCGCCGGGCCGGGTTGGCCCGGGTGCGACATACGGCCCCGGCCACCTGGCCCGCCTCAGGCTGATCCGCCAGCTCCAGCGCGAGCACCTGCCCCTTGCCGAGATCCGGGGACGCCTCGAGTCGCTCGATGACGCGGCGGTCGTGGCGATCGTCGAGGCGCCCAGCACGCCGCCCGCCGCCGGGTCCGCCGCCGACTACATCCGGGCCGTGCTGGCCAAGTCGCGTGTCTCGGACCAGCCGGCCGGCTACTCCGTGCCGGCACCCGCCCGGCTGATGTCCGCGCCGATGACGCCGATGCCGTCCATGCCCGTGCTGCATGCGCCGCCGCCACCCGAAACCCAGCCAGCCGACCGGTCCCAGTGGGATCGCGTCGTCCTCGTCCCCGACGTCGAGCTCCACGTGCGACGCCCGCTCACCCGCCAACTCAACAAGAAGGTCGAACGCGTGATCGCGATCGCCCGTGAGCTCCTCGAGGAGGACCCGCAATGACGTTTACCGTTCGAACCGACCGCAAGCTCATCCGTCCCACGTTCAAGAGCAACCGCTTCGTACTCGCCGAGATCGTGGCCCCGCCATCGCGCCGCGAGCACGGCCGGCCGCCGGTCAACCTCGCCTTCGTGCTCGACCGGTCGGGCTCGATGAACGGCGAGAAGATCCGCCTGGCCAGGCAGGCCGTCGAGGCGTCGATCGCCCGCCTGCACGACGACGACCGCTTCGCGATCGTCGTCTATGACGAGCAGATCGACGTGGTCGTGGGCAGCACTCGGGCCACCGCCGAAGCACGCCGGCTGGCTGTCGCCCGGCTCCAGGAGATCGGCGCCCGGGGCAGCACCAACCTCGGCGAGGGCTGGCTGCGGGGCTGCGAACAGGTCGCCGCCGAGCTCTCCGTCCAGGGCGTCAACCGCTGCCTGCTGCTGACCGACGGGCTCGCCAACCAGGGGATCACCGATCGGGGCGAGCTGGCGAGTCATGCCCGCGAGCTGCGCACCCGGGGCGTGTCCACCACCACCTTCGGGGTCGGCGACGACTTCGACGAGGTGCTCCTCCAGGCGATGGCCGCCGCAGGCGGCGGGCACTTCTACTACATCGCCAGTGCTACCTCGATCGAGGACCTGGTCACCAGCGAGGTCGGCGAGACGCTTGACGTCGTCGCCAGGGATGTCGTTGTCCAGCTCACCGCGCCGGGCGGTGTCAGCGTCGAATCGCTCAGCCCGCACCAGACCCGCGAGCGCGGCGGCCGGACGGAGATCGTTGTCGGCGACCTGACCGCCGATGAGCATGTTTCAGTCGTCCTGCGCCTCAACTTCCCGTATGGCCAGCTCGGTTTCTCGACCGGCGCCGTGGTCGGGCTCGAGGACCGCGACGACATCCTGGCCGAGGGCAGCGTCAAGCTCGCCTGGGAGTACGCCAGCGACCAGGCCAACGACGGACAGGACCGCGACCGCGACGTCGATCGTGCCGTGGCCCGTGTCTTCGCGGCCCGGGCCCGGCAGGATGCCGTTGCCCTCAACCGCGCAGGAGACTACAAGGCCGCTCAGCAGGCAATCCGGGGCACCGCCCGCCGGATCCGGACATACGCCGGGCATGACCTCGATCTGCGCTCGATCGTTGACGGCCTCGAGGCCGAGGAAGCCCGTTTCGTCGCGCCGATGCCCGAGATGAGCCGCAAGCTCGCGTTCGCCGCCAGCTCGTACGAGATGAATTCGCGCTCGATCGTCGGCAGGGCAGTCAGGGGCCCAAGCTCGAAGGAGGCTTGACGGCCACAATCGCCGCCCTCGAAGTCGAAGATCTCCGGTTCCCGACCTCGCGCGACCTCGACGGCTCGGAAGCGATGAACCAGGATCCGGACTACTCGGCGGCCTAGGTGATCCTGCGGACCGATGCCGGCGACGGCCTCGAGGGCCACGGCCTGACCTTCGCCTGCGGCGGGGGGACCGAGGTGGTCGCGGCGGGGCGCCAGGACGTGGACTGAGCTCCGCCGATCGGAAGGTCTCCGTGGTCAGCCGCTCGGCGCTCAACGAGGGGTCTTGCGCGCGACCTCCTGGCCGGGCTCGCCCTGCTTCTCGGCGGCGTCCCAGTTGGCGTTCTCGGCATCCGGATGCTCCAGCCGGCGGCGAATCCCGTCCTGCCGCGCGTGACCATGGTCAGGCTGCCTCGCGTCATGCCTGGGATCGGACGGGTGCTTGGACTTGGGCTCGGGCTCGGACCTGGGCTCGGGCCTGGTGATCGACGGCCATTCCTGCTTCATGACCGGCTCCTCTCGGTAGGATGGTCGCGATGGATGCCGCTCACGAGCCGTCCGACCTGGAAGTCGCCGATGACCTGGCCTTCGACTTGGGCCTCATGACTGGCTTGCGGGCGAAGTCCTCGAGCTCCTGCTCGGTCATGTCCGTCTGGGTCGGCTTGCCTTCGCGCTTGCGCTCGAGCTCGGCACCCATGAAGCGGCGCTGCTTCTCTGACCTGGCTGGCATGGCTCTCTCCTCGGGCTCGCTACCTGTGTTCGGCCAGCCTCGTCCTGAGCGCATCGCACCCGCGCGGAACGAGGACCGATCGATGTTGCAGTCCTCTCGCGCTGCCGCCTGATGCGCCCAACGATATGGATCCCGGAGGAAGCCCCGCCAAGCGTCCGCGAACGCCTCGGTCTGACGGCCGACGTCCAGGTCTATCCCGCCGCGGGCGCGGTGCCGGCCAGCCTGGGATCGGGCGACCTGATCGTCGGCGGAAGCAGTCCGATGCGGGCCCTCGAGGTGGCCCCGCGCATCGCCGGGTTGCGCTACTTCCAGACGTTCTCGGCCGGCGTGGATCGGATCATCGGCCACCTTCCGGCCGGCGTGACCTTGTGCGACGCGGCCGGCGTCCACGACATCGCCGTCGCCGAGTGGGTCGTGATGGTCATCCTGGCCGCCCAGCGCCGCCTGCCCGAGCACGTCCTCGGCCAACACGCCGGCACGTGGCGTCGCGAACGGCTGACGGGCAGCGACCTCGACGGGGCGACTGTCGCGCTGGTCGGGGTCGGCGCCATCGGCCGCGCGGTGGAGGCCCGACTGCTGCCCTTCGGGGTCCGAATCGTCCGGGTCGCCCGCCGGGCTCGGGAGGGCGTCCGCCCGGTGGACGAGCTCAAGGCGATCCTGGCCGGCGCGGACATCGTCGTCATCCTGATGCCCCTGACGCCCGAGACGACCAACCTGTTCGATGCGCCGACGCTCGCCGCGATGCGGTCGGGCGCCCTGCTCGTGAACGCGTCACGCGGCGGGATCGTCGACACCGACGCCCTGACGGCGGC
>DATGGC010000003.1:0-1619 GCA_035308745.1 Candidatus Limnocylindrales bacterium
GTCTCGAACCAGACCGGCGCGCCGCGCTCGTGGGGGTCGACGATGTCGTCGTCGGGGCTGTCGCCGCGCGGCTCGTAGCCGAGGACGGCCCGCCAGAAGGGCGTCACCTCGGCGGTCACCCTGGCCCCCGGCACGATCAGCAGGTTCTGCACGACCGACGAGTCGGGCGCCAGGCCCAGGTCCCGGGCGAGCGCGGAGATCTGCCGGGCGAGCTCCAGGTCACGCCGGCTCATGCCGTAGTAGCCGCCCGTGATCGTGATCAGCCGGACGGTCACCCCGTCGCGCCGGATGTCGACGTCCGGCTGCCGGTCCTCGAGGCCGGGCAGGGTGGCGATCGCGTCGACCAGCCTGGCGCTGGCCGCGAACGACGCCGTCGGGAAGAAGGCGTAGGCGCCATCGCCGAGCACCGGCCAGTCCTCGACCCCGTCTGACTCCCGGAACTGGCGGGCCGTGAGGCCGTCGTCCATGCCGGTCGCCTCAGCCGGCGGGCGGGCCCCCGGCATCGGCCGGTGGCGTCGCCGGGCCTGGATCCGCCGCTGCGGCCTCGGGACCCGCGTCGGCCGCGGGCGGAGCACCGTCAGTCGTGGCCTCAGCCGGGGCCTGGTTGGAGCGGCGCAGGTCCGTGGCGATTTCGCGACCCTTGGCGGCAACCTTCTCGCCGAGGCTCTCGGTGGCCACGGCCGCCCGGTGGGCCGCTGGTCCGGCGGCCTCGCCGGCCTTGGCCACGAGCTCCGAGGCTCGGGCGGCAGCATCGCGGACGACCGGCGTCGCCTTGTCGACGAGGACGTTCACCCGTTCGCTGATGTCCTCGGCGATCGCCGAGATCGTCGCCCCGAAGTCACGGGCAGGCTCCTCGGCCCCGGGCTGGGTGCCGCCGGCGGCAGCGTCAGCACCGGGCGTCGGATTCGGCTCGGCATTCGGTTCGGGATTGACTGGCTCGGGATTGACTGGCTCGGTCATGGCTGGCACCTCCATCTCGAATCATGCACCGGATCAGGATCAGCGGTGATGCCAGATCACGGCAAAGCTGGCGCCGTCCGCGCCCAGGGTTCCGGGCTTGGCCTTGATCAGCCCGCTGCGCGACTCGAGGGTGAGTCGGACGCGGGTCCAGCGCAGGTCGCCGATCGGGCCGGTGATCCCGGCCAGGATCGCCCGCGCCGAGCGGAAGTTGATCGTGCTGAACGCGGCCAGCAGGGCCACCTGGCAGTCGCTCGGGCAGCCGACCGTGGGCGCCTCGACGACCCATTCGGCCGTCAGCCGGCGCGCCCCGGGCGCCTTCTGGAGGGTGTCCCGGACGAGCCCGCTGGTGACGTCCTCGAGGACGAGGTGGAGCGACTTGCCGACCAGGGCGATCGACGCCGCGATCCGATCGCCGGGCGCGATGTCCAGGCCCAGGGATTGCTCGAACCGGTCGTGGGGCAAGACCTCGAACCAGGCGAACGACACGCCCCGGCCGTTCTTGCAGTCGGTGTTCGTGCCGATCTGCTCGAGGGTCGTCCGGCTCGGCCCCGATTCGCCGTCGAGGCCGATCCAGATCGCGACCGAGGCGCTGCCATTGGCCGGGCAGGAGACCGTGGGCTGAGTCCACGAGCCCTGGATGCAGCTGAACGCCCGGGTCG
>DATGGC010000004.1:0-4832 GCA_035308745.1 Candidatus Limnocylindrales bacterium
TACGACGCCCAGCGGATGACGGAGGGCTTCCGGCGCCTGGTCGACCAGCTCAAGCTCGACGTGCTCCTGATCGACACCCACCCGGGCCTCAACGAGGAGACGCTCCTGTCGCTGGTCCTGTCGGACAGCCTGCTGATCGTGATGCGCCCCGACCGCCAGGACTACGAGGGCACCGGGATCACCGCCCGGGTGGCCAAGGAGCTCCAGGTCCCGAAGATGCGGATCGTCGTGAACAAGCTGCCCGACGCCTTTGACGCGGCGGCCGTCCAGGCCAGGGTGGAGGAGGCATACGGCTGCCCGGTGGCCGCGATCCTGCCCCATTCCGAGGAGCTGATGCGGCTGGCCAGCGAGGGCATCTTTGTCGCCCGCTACCCGGAGCATCCCCTCTCGGACCTCTACCGCCAGGTTGCCGTGAGCCTGGTCGGGCATGGCGGCTGACGAAGCCCCGGCCTTCTCGCGCGAAAGCGTCCTGGCGGGCCTGCCGGCCCGCCGCGCCAGCACCTTGCTCTTCGCGATCGAGAGCCGGACGGCCCTCCTCGTATCCCGGGCCCGGCACGCGATGGCTCGCTTCGAGACCGAGCGAACGGCCGCCGATCGCGAGCAGTCGTTCCTGGCAGCCCTCGCCGCGGGCCGGACGCCGCTGGCCGGGCTGCGGATCCAGGACCTCGATCGCCACGCCCGGGGCTGGGGCGACCTGGTGCCACCGGATCCGGCGCTGCGGGCCGCCGTCCTCGGCCGGATCGTCGAGAAGTACGGGATGCCCGAGCCGGCCCACGACGTGCGGGCGGTCCTGGGCGCCGGCGAACCGGCCGTCGCCGACGCCTACCGGCGCCAGGCCGGCCATCCACTGGTCGTGGCCGCCACGAGCAGCCTGCCGCTCCGGCAACGGCTGCGCTGGCGGCGGGCGGGCATCTCCCGCCGGCTCGAGAGCCTGCCGCCGTTCTGGCTCGCCTACGCCCTGACCCTGACCGAAACCGTCGGAGGCGGGGTCCTCGCCCTGCCGATCGCGTTCGCCCGCTTCGGGGCGGTCGGCGCGGCCGTGGTCCTGGCCTTCTTCGGCCTGGTCAACACGCTCACGGTTGCGGCCCTCGTCGAGAGCATCACCCGCGACGGGAGCATGCGCTACGGGACCGCCTTCTTCGGCCGGCTGGTTGGCGACTACCTGGGCCGGCCCGGGATCCTGGTCGCGGTCCCGGCGCTGTTCGCCCTCGATGCGGTTGGCTTCCTCGTCGCGCTGGTCGGCTTCGGGACGACGATCGGGGGAGCGACCGGCCTGCCCACGACGATCTGCGCGGCGCTCCTCTTCGTCGTGGTGCTGGTCGTGCTGTGGCGCGGCGCGTTCGACGCGACGGTGGCCCTGGCCGTCGCCGTCGGGCTGATCAACCTTGGCCTGATCATCCTGATCACCGTCCTGGCCCTCGGGGCCGCAGGCAGCGGTACCGGGCAGCCGCCCGTGCAGGTCGGCCTGACCCTCGATGCGTCCCTCCTGGAGGTGATGTTCGGGGTCGCCCTGGTCGCCTACTTCGGGCACACCTCGGCCGGTCACGCGGCCAAGGTCGTCCTGGCCCAGGACCCCAGCGGCCGGCACCTGATGGCCGGCAACATGGCCGCGATCCTGACCGCGATGGTCGTCTACATCGCCTTCGTCCTGGCCGTGACCGCGGCCGTCGGTCCGGGTGCCCTGGATGGCTACCAGGGCACCGCCCTGACCCCGCTGGCGGCGCGGGTCGGGCCGGTCATCGACGCCTTTGGCACGATCTACGTGACCCTCGGCGTCGGCCTCAGCGCGATCTACCTGGGCCTGGGGATCTTCAACCAGATGGTCGAAGTGATCGTGGCCATCCCGTTCATGGGCGCCCGCTCGGACATGGCCGCCCGGCTGGTTGGCTTCGCGATCCGGGCCGCACCGCTGGTGGCGATCTTCATCGCCGTCGAGGCCCTCCTGAGCGCCAACGTGATCTCGTTCACCGAGCCGCTCAACGTCGTGGGCACCATCACCCTGCCCCTCCTGGGCGGGCTCTTCCCAATGCTCCTGCTGGTCGCCTCGCGCCAGCGCGGCGAGCGGATCCCGGGCCGGGTGATCGCGGCGCTCGGCTGGCGGGTGACGGCGCTCCTGATCGGAGCCCTGTACCTCGCGTCGCTGATCGCCTTTGGCCTGTGGATCTGGCACGAGCCGCTCGAACGGCTCGCCGCCCTGGCCACCGCCGGGGCGATGATCGCCCTGGCCGTCGTCACCTGGCGGCGAGGCGCGTTCGCGCCGCGCACGGTGGTCGAGTATCGGGTCGAGGCCGGCCCGCCGGAGTACGGGGTCCTGTCGCTGCTGTCAGCCGGCCAGCCGCTGCCTGCTGAGATCGGGCTGGGCGAGACGACCGGCAATCGGACGCTGACCGCCGCCGAGATCGTGATCAACGCGCCCAACCGGCTGCGCACGCTCACGGTCGCCCTGCCCGCTCGGGCAGGCCGCGAGCTCGAGCTGTGGATCCATTCGATCGGCGCCGATGGCACCTCGCTGCCGACGCCGGCGCGCATCGAGCTGACCACCGGAGGCGACGTGCGGACGATGACGATCGACGGTGGGAAGGACGCGCCGCTGATCGTCGCGGGGGCGGGCGAGGCTGCTCGTCTGACTATCTCGCCGGCGGCCATTGGCGCACAATCGTGACGATTGCGGCCGGTGTGGCACTGATCACTGCAGGAGGAGAGGCTCAGATGGCGCGTCGTCTTCGGCCGGGCTTGTTCTGGCGGGTCCTGGCGATCGGGGCAGTCACGATCATCCTGGCCGGGTGCAGCGGATCGAGCGCGACGCCTGCCTCGGCCAACGGCGATCCGACCAAGGACAAGCTGGCCCAGGTCGAGGCCCGGGGCACCCTGGTCCTGTGGACCGATCCCGACTACGCGCCCCAGTCGATGGCGGTCAAGGGCGCCACCCGATTGGCCTCGACGAAATGCGCCCCGAACCAGATGACGGCTCCGGAGATGACTGGCTACGACGCCGAGACGGGCAAGCTGGTGGCGGCCGAGCTCGGCCTGGAGCCGTGCTTTGTGACCGCACCGTGGGACCAGGTCATCGCCGGCAACTGGGGCGACCAGTGGGATGTGGCCTGGGGCTCGGGCGCGCTCGAGGCCTCCCGGATGAGCGCCCTGTACGTGACCCAGCCGTATTACACGACGCCGGCCAACTTCTTCGTCCTGGCCAGCTCGCCGTACCAGAAGCCGGCGGACCTGGATGGCAAGCAGATCGGGGCGTGCTCCGGCTGCACCCATCAGCAATACCTCCAGGGCACGCTGACCCTGCCCGGCGAGTCGCTCAGCCCGCTCGTCTCGAACCCAAAGCTGGTGACCTACGCCTCGGAGATCCCCGGCCTGGCCGACGTCGCAGCGGGCAAGATCGACGCCTTCTTGTGCAGCCAGCCGGTCGGCGCGGGCGCGATCAAGACCGGCTCGCCGTTGCGGATGCTCGACCAGGTTGCCTTCTACACCTACAAGACGGGCTACGTCGACCGCGGCCTGACCCTCTCGCCGGCCGCCTTCCTGGACAAGATCAATGGGGCGATTCATGACCTCGAGGCGAACGGCAAGCTCAAGGCCCTGTCGATCCAGTTCTTCGGCATCGACTACGTGACCGCCGCGGCCACCTTCGATCTCGCGAGCGTCGGCCAGAAAGTTCCGTAAGCGGCACGGCCGCCATGTCCGCTGATCGCCCGCGCCCATTGAGCGGCCGGATCGTCTGGCCCTGGCGGCGCAGCCTGCGGGCGCGGCTGATCGCCTACTTCCTGCTCCTCTCGACGGTCACCGTCCTGGTCGTCGGCGCGCTGACCTACGTCCGGGCGACCGGCGACCTGACCAACGCGATCTACGACCGGCTGAGCGCGGTGGCCGCGGTCAAGGCCGATGCGATCGACCGCTGGGTCGACGAGCAGAGCCGCAACGTTGTCTTCGTCAGCTCGATGCCCGGCGTCGGCGACGATGCCCGGACGTTCCTCGACCCGACCGCGGGCTCGACCAGCAAGCAGCAGGCGGCCGACGAGCTGCGGACGGACCTCAGCACGGTTGTCTCCAAGACGGCCGACGCCGAGGAGATCTACATCCTCGACCTGTCGGGGACGATCCAGCTCTCGACGCTCGCCCAGGACGAGGGCAAATCGCAGGCCAGCCAGCCGTTCTTCATCGGCGGCTCGTCCCAGACGACGGTCCAGAACGTGTACGTCTCGAGCCTGACCAACCAGCCCACGATGACCGTCGCCACGCCCCTCTTCGACCACAACGGCGCGGGCCAGCGGGTGGCCGTCCTGGCCGCCAACCTGAGCCTGGCCCGGCTCGACCAGATCGTCCAGCAACGGACCGGCCTGGGCCAGACCGGGCGGACCTACCTGGTCGGGCCGGACCGGCGGCTGATCCAGAGCACGACGGCGGCCGGCTCGTCCGGCGTGCTCGACTCGGTGGGGATCGAGAATGCCGTCGTCACCCACCAGGACGGCCAGGGCCTGTACGCCGATGACCGGGGCGTGCCCGTCATCGGGGTCTACACCTGGATGGGCGACCGGGGCGCCGGCCTGCTCGCCGAGATGAGCCAGGACGAGGCGTTCGAGCCGGCGCGCGAGCTGGCCCTGACGATCGGCGTGGTTGGCCTGCTGGCCGCGATCCTGCTGGTTGCCGGAGTCTCGATCGTTGCTCGCCGGGTCACCCGGCCGATCCTGTCGCTGGCGGCCACGGCCAGCCGGGTGACGGCCGGCGACCTGGGGGCGGTCTCCGGGATCCAGTCCGCGGACGAGGTTGGCACCCTCGCCGTCGCCTTCGACGAGATGACCGCCGAGCTGCGCGAGAACGTGGCC
>DATGGC010000005.1:0-1571 GCA_035308745.1 Candidatus Limnocylindrales bacterium
CGACGCTGCCAGGCCCCGATCGCCGCTGTGGGCGGCGACCGTCGCGTGGTGATGGCGGACCATCGTGGCGCACGACGCGGACGGGGTCACGATCGCGTCGAAGTCGCCAAAGGCCCGGTCAAAGCGGCGGACGAGGGGCACGCACTCGTCGCGGTAGCCGGTGTTGAAGTGGATCTGGCCGCAGCACGTCTGGGCCTCGGGAAAGACGACCTCGTGGCCAAGCCGGTTGAGGAGCTCGACCACGGCCTTGCCCACGTCCGGGAACAGCAGGTCGTTGAAGCAGGTGATGAACAGGGCGATTTTCATCGGTCAATCAAGGTGGAAGATCTCGGGCAGGTCAAGCCACCACGAGCCGGCGGCTCGCTCTGGCAAGGGCTCCTGCATCGCGTCGGTCAGCGCCCACCAGGCCCTGACCTCGGGGTCGGCGGCCATCGCCGCCATGTCGGCCGGCTCGTCGTCGCCGACGTACTCGTAGTAGGCGAACAACAAGCCGTCGTGGCGGTAGATCGAGTAGTTGCGGATGTTCGCCCGGCGAATGGCGGCAGTGACCGCCGGCCAGGGCGCGGCGTGCAGCCGCTCGTACGACTCGACCGCCTCGGGCCGGACCCCGATCAGCTGGCCAAACCGCCGGACGAGTCCCACGATTCGCTCAGCCCGCGGTCCGCTGCCAGGCTCGCCCGCTCGGGAAGGTGAATTCGGCAAGCGATGCCGGGTGCATCTCGATGCTGTAGCCGGCCTCGCTCGGCAGCCGGTAGGCGCCCTGTTCGACGACCACCGGGTCGAGGAAGTGCTCATGGAGATGGTCGACGTATTCGATCATCCGGCCCTCGAGGCTGGCGCTCACCGCGATGTAGTCGAACGCCGACAGGTGCTGGACGTACTCGCACAGGCCGACGCCGCCGGCGTGGGGACAGACCGGCACCCCGAACTTGGCGGCGAGGAGGAGCACGGCGACAACCTCGTTGACCCCAGCCAGCCGGCACGAGTCGATCTGGCAGACGGCGATCGCCTCGGCCTGGAGGAGCTGCTTGAACATGATCCGGTTGTGGACGTGCTCGCCGGTGGCGACCCGGATCGGGGCGACGCCCCGGGCGATCGCGGCGTGGCCGAGGATGTCGTCCGGGCTGGTTGGCTCCTCGATCCAGTACGGATCGAACGGGGCCAGGCGGGCCATCCAGGCGATCGCCTGGCCGACGTCCCAGACCTGGTTGGCGTCGACCGCCAGCATCCGGTCGGGCCCGATCTCCTCACGGATGATCCGCATCCGGCGGACGTCGTCCTCGACGTTGGCACCGACCTTCATCTTGAACCGGGTCCAGCCGTCGGCCAGCGCCTCGCGGCACAGGCGGCGGACCTTCGCGTCGTCATAGCCCAGCCAGCCAACCGAGGTGGTGTAGGCCGGGAACCCGTCGCGGAGCAGCTCGGCCCGGCGCTCGGCCCGGCCGGGTTCGGCCCGCCGCAGGATCCCCAGCGCGTCCTCGGGGGTCAGCGCGTCCGTCAGGTAGCGGAAGTCGACCAGGGCCACGATCTGCTCGGGGCTCATCTCCGAAAGCAGCTGCCAGACGGGCTTG
>DATGGC010000006.1:0-6703 GCA_035308745.1 Candidatus Limnocylindrales bacterium
GAGCCAGTCCCGGACGAGCCAGGGCGTGAAGACCAGGATGGCGACGATCGCCGCGACCAGGACCAGCCGGAGCCGTTCTGCCCGCGGCAGGCGGTTGCCCTGGCCATCGCGGGCCGTGAACCAGGCCAGCCCGGCCCAGGCCAGCGCGAGCCAGAGCGCCTCGTTGCGGGTCAGGGCGGCCAGCCCGATCAGGACGCCCAGGCCAAGGAGGCGTGGATCGCCGATCCGGGCACCGCGCGGATCGCGCAGCAGGCGGGTGATCAACAGGCAGGCGCCCAGGACCAGGGCGGCGAACAGCCCGGTCGAATCGGGCAGGGCGCTGAACAGGACAAGCGGCAGCTCGACGGCGGCCGTCAGCCCAACGCCCGCGGCCAGGGTCCGGGCGCGGCCCTCGGGCAAGCCGAGCTCGGCGGCCACATCGGCTCCCAGCCGCCAGGCGAGGACCGGGATCAGGGCCCCGATCAGCAGCGCCGGCAGCTGGGCGACGGCAAATGACGTGCCCAGGATCAGCATCGGGCCGGCAATCAGGAGCGTCGGCAGGGGCAGCCAGACCTCGAACGCCGGTCGTGGGAACGACAGGGGCGGCGTCTGGAAGCTCCACAGCGCGTCGCTCGTCAGGCCGTGGCCGGTGACCAGGTTGCGGGCGACCATCACGTAGTAGGCCGTGTCCTCGGGGGTCGGGAAGGGCACGGTCCGGGCGAACGCGGCGCGGACGAGGAGGGCAAAGACGAACAGCAGGGCAGCCGTGCCCCAGGCCTCCCGCCGGCTCGGGTTCCAGCTCACTGTCCGGACCCTCCAGCGGCCAGCACCACGCAGCGCGGGTCGGCCGTCGAGAAGCACACGGGATACAGGCCGGCATCGATCGTGGCGGCGGCCCCGGTCACGCTCCAGACCGGCGGCCCGACCCAGCCCGGCCGGCCGCTGCCGTCGATGATCGGGCCGAGGGCTGCGACGGCATCCGAGCGCTCGATGTACAGCCAGCGGACGTTGTACGCCTGGGCGACCGCCTGGATCGTGTCGATCGGATCGTTGGGCGCCACCACGCCCGGA
Source organism: Candidatus Limnocylindrales bacterium (assembly GCA_035308745.1). Classification (GTDB taxonomy): domain Bacteria; phylum Chloroflexota; class Limnocylindria; order Limnocylindrales; family CSP1-4; genus Palsa-1033. Next base: position 1,051 of record DATGGC010000006.1, read on the forward strand.
TGACCGGTCCAGTACTTGATCGCGCCGGTGTCGAGGCTCATCACGACGTCGTCGGCGGCCGCGCCGTGGGCATCGAGGGCCGCGCCGACGGCCTGGTCGAGGTTGCGCTCGGTGGCCCAGCTGTCATGGACGTTGGCCGTGAAGTAGATCGCCCCGACGAGGCTGATTGCCACGACGCCGCCCACGAAGACGCGGCCAGCCGCCTCGGCATTCCAGCTCGGCCGGCGCCGGGCGATCCAGGCGACCAGGGCGACGACGGCCTCGAGGGCGATCAGGTAGGACTGCGGAGCGAGCGCCGCGCCGGAATGGATGAACGTGCCATTGGGGACATGGACCGCTGAGATCAGGCCCGAGAAGGCGAACAGCAGGCCGGCGTACAGCAGGAAGGGCAGGAAGTCGGCCGAGTGGCGCCGCAGCCAGGCGCCGGCCGCGATGAACGGGGCCAGCAGGATCCCGCCGACCAGGACGCTGAAGATGACCAGCGCCTCGAAGAAGCCGGTCAGCCGGCTGGCGAGGAGCGGTCCGATGCCCTGGCCCAGGAGGTACGACAGGGTCGGCGTGCCGGTGATGCTGTTCAGCTCGCTGATCGAGCGAATGAACAGGATCCGGCCCGTCGAGGACGAGGGTGACAGGCTGCCGAAGACCGCCAGCTGGCGTGCCTCCCAGGGGGCCATGACGGCCAGGAACAGGAGCGTCGCCACGACGGCGGCCCAGACGGGCAGCGGCCGGGGCGCCTCGAGGCCGGCGGCCCGCGCCCGCCGGAAGCGGATCCGCGACCAGACCCAGACCAGGGCCAGGGCGCCGCCGACCAGCACCCCGTCGTTGCGGGCCAGGGTGGCCAGGGCAACAAAGACGCCCGTGATCGCAAAGGCCCAGGCGTCACCACGCAGGGCCCGCGCTCCGAGCCACAGCGCCGCCAGGACCAGGACCTGGAACAGCGCGAAGTTGTCGGGCTGCGACATGAACGGGGTGACGGCTGCCGGCACGGCGGTCAGGATCGCGCCGCCCAGGGCCACGTTCGGCCGACAGCCGGCTTCCCGGGCAAACAGCCAGACCATCGGAGCGGCCAGCGCGCCGATCAGGGCGAAGGGCAGCGCCGAGGCGAACGCCGTCGCGCCCAGGACCACGATGAACGGCACCTGGACCACGCTGGCCAGCGGCATCCAGTGGGCGTTGCTCGCGATGGGCAGGACCGGGTGCGCCGGCAGGTGGCCGCCGACGTCGACGAACGTCCAGATGAAGTCGATCGAGAAGCCGTGGCCGGCCGCCAGGGCCCGGGCGACGTTGACGTAGTAGTACGAATCGACGTAGGCCGGGTCCGGATAGAGCACCACGAGCAGGACCCGTACCGCGAAGGCCAGGGCGAAGAGGCCAATGGCCCGGAGGACGGTGGAGCGCATCCGGTGCACCGTAGCACCGGGTCATGGCTCTTTCGACCGGTACGAATGACCTAGGTCAGAGGTCCTGCCCCACCGCCGCGGGCAGTCCAGGCTTACCCGGAAGGGGTTCACGACCGGTGCCGCGGCCCCGTCGCGATACAGCCGGATCGACGCCAGGAGGATCACCCAGGCGTTGATCCAGACGACCGGCAGGGCGATCCAGACCGCCACGGGCACCAGCCAGGCCCGGCCGGTCGCCGCACCGAAGAGGACCAGGACGATGCCCAGGGCGATCCGGGGGATCAGGGCATCACCCCGCCCGGTCGAGGCCAGCAGGAACGCGATCCAGTCCGACCAGGCCCCCGGCTGGAGCACGAACGAGACGGCCACGATCGCGCCGGTCACGGCCATCGAGATCGCCAGGTTGCGCCATTCGCGGCGGACGAGGAACCACAGCCACGAGATCCCGGGCGTGATCTTGGTCAGGATGGGCAGGGCCAGGGCGCCCGGCCGGCTCAGACCCACGACCAGCGCCGCGGCGATCAGGAAGTGGACGTTGCCCACGAACAGCTCGTAGCTGATCGGCAGGAACAGGATCAGGAGGGCCCACGGCCAGGGCTTGACCAGCCAGGCCAGGATGCCCACCAGGAGCACCGTCCACAACGCGTCGTAGACCGGCCAGGGCAGCAACGAGAACGGGGCCATGACCTGGGCAAAGGCCGGCGAGTAGAGGTACGTCGAGAGGTCGCCCACGCCCGAGCTCAAGTACGGGTGGGCCAGGTTGATCTGCCAGTAGGCCCGGGCGTCGGTCCCGATGTAGGTCCAGGGGTGGATCCCCTGGACGATGTAGTAGAAGGCGGCCCGGGCCAGGCCGATCACGATCAGCGCATCGCGGATCGTTCGCCGATTGCGCAGGGCCACGGTTCGGGCCCGCTCGAGGATGTCCGCGGTCGTTCTCCCAGCACTCGTTCGTCCGGCCGCCGAGTGTACGCAGGTCAGGGGGCCGCGGGATTGCCCTAACGGTACTCTCCGCTCATGGGACTGACTCCGCGGCGCCGGCTGGCGTGGTTCACCGTGACCGCCTTCATCGCGATCTTCGGGATCGGCGAGTTCGCCCGCTGGGTCCTGGTCGATCCGGCCGGCGGGCCGGGCTGGTGGGGGATCGACCTCCAGCTCGTCGTCGACGCCGGCGGGCGATTGGCGGCCGGCCAGCCGATCTATGCCGATCCGCGCTTCCTCTATCCGCCCCTCGCGGCGCTCGTGGCCGGACCGCTGACCCACCTCGACTTCCTGGTCCTGAGCTGGGTGTACGCCGTGGTCAAGGTCGCGATCGCCGCGGCTGCCGTGCTGACGATCGGCCGTGAGCTGGGTCGCTGGCAGCAGCTGGCCGCGGTCCTGATCCTGGTCCTGTGCCTGCCGTTCCTGCACGACGTGATGCTGGGCAACGCCAACGTCCTGCTGGTCGGAGCGATGGTGCCCGCGCTGTTCGGCCGCGACCGCGCCCGGAACGGGATCCTGCTGGGGCTGGCAACAGCCATCTTCGCCAAGCCGCTGGTCCTGCCGGTCCTGCTCTGGCTGCTCGTGTGGCGCCGCCAGACCTGGCTCGGGACCGTCGTGACGGGACTCGCCGCGACGGTCGTTGGCGTGCTCGTCACGGGTCCCGGCAGCTACCTTGACTGGATCCAGGCCCTGCTCGCCGGGAGCGATCGGTTCGCCGTGCCGTTCGCCGGCAACCACGGCGTGACGGCGCTGGTTCCGGGGCTGTGGCTGCCGGTCGCCGCGCTCACGACCGCGGGCCTGCTGTGGGTGCTCGCCCGCCGCTCCGAGGCCGCCGGGCTGACCTGGGCGGTGACCGCCGGCCTCCTGATTGCGCCCTACGCCGGGACGTACTCGGCCCTGCCGCTGGCGCTGGCGGTGCCCGGACTGCTGGCCAGCGCGCCGACGTTCAGCCTGGCGATGGTCGCCCTCTCGACGATCGCGACCGGCTTCGCGTTGCCGTTCTACGCGCTTGCGGCCTTGCTGGCGGGCTGGACCCAGCCCGGCCCGCGGGTGACCGGCTGGCTCGCCTCGCTCCACCGAGGGCGGCCGCTGGGCCGGCAGACCGAGCTCCAGGCGTCGGAACGATGACCGAGGCATTCGCCTCGCGGAAGCAGCTGTGGCTGGCCGCCGCCCTGATGCTGGCGGTCATCTTCGACGCGTGGCTCGTCACCGTGATGCCCCAATGGACTCCGGGCACCGACCTGTACGCCGCCTGGAAGGTGAACCTCGCCGATCCCTGGGCCGGGGCGGCGAGCTCGATGCTGGGGATCGGCGTCTTCCGCCATTCGCCGGTGATCGCCCAGATCGCGTCCCTCTTCGGCGGGATCCCGTGGCTTGTCGCCCAGCTCGGCTTCCTGGCGGTCCAGCTCGCCGCGATCGTGCTGGTCGCGGGCAAGCGCTGGCCCTACGTGGTCCTGTTCCCGGGCGTCTTCTGGAACCTCTATTTCGGCAACGTCGACCTGTTGATGGGCGTCGCGATCGTCCTCGGCTTCCGCTATCCCGGGACGTGGGCCTTCCTCTTCCTGACCAAGCTGACCCCGGGCATCGGGGTCCTGTGGTTCGCCTTCCGGGGCGAGTGGCGCAAGCTCGCGATTGCCCTGGGAACGACGATCGCGATCTCGGCCGTCTCGTTCGTGATCGCCCCGGACCTGTGGTTCAAGTGGGCCGAGGCCCTGCGCGAGATGGCGGCCCTGCCCCAGGCCAGCTTCTACCCGCCGCTCGTGGTCCGGCTGGTCATCGCCGTCGGACTGACCTGTTTCGCGGCCCGAACGGACCGGGCCTGGCTCCTGCCGGTCGCCTGCCTCCTGGCCGTGCCGAACCCGTGGTTCGTGACCTTCGCGATCCTCGGGGCGAGCGTCGTTCTGTGGGTCAGGAGCGATCCGCTTCGGGACGGCCGCCCGACGGGTCCCGAAGTGCGGCCAGCAGGCTCATCAGCACATATTCCAGCAAGCGCGGCGTAGCCAGCACCGAGAGGGTGATCGCGCTCGCCCAGCCGGCGCGGGTGGGGGCAAGGCGAAGCGTCGCGAGGAAGCCGACGATGACGAGGCCCGCCCACAGGATGGGCGAGATCGCGTAGGGCGACAGGTTGTTGACCTGCCCGACGAGGCCCGCGTTCGTTGTGCCGACGAACGCGATCGAGCCGTTCGGCTCGAGGATGAGCTGGGCGACGATCAGGGCCGCGGTCCAGGCAAAGAAGCGGCCCAGGCTGCGCCAGTCACGACGGCCGACCCAGTACAGGGCGACCAGCGCCGGGAACAGCTTGATCTGGGTGGCCAGAGCGATCGCCGCGGGATTGCCGAGGGTCAGCAGGAGGGTGACGAGCACCTGGGCCTGGCCAACGGTCAGCGACCAGGCGATCGGTCCGCTGAGCATCGCGACGGCGATCCAGGTCCGCCGCCGCCGCAGGCCAAGCAGCCAGAGCGTGGCCCCGAGGGCGGCCGCCATGCCGACCTCCCAGGCGATCGCTGCCGCTTCGAAGGGCAGCAGCGCCAGGGGCCGGAAGATGATCGCCAGGAGCGGCGGATAGAAGTAGTAGAGGGGGCCGTTCACGTCGCCCTGGGCGGCATACAGCGGCTGGCCGGCGTTGAGCCGCTGGGCCGCCTGGTAGTAGGCGTGGATGTCGACGAGGGGGTCGGTCTGGAGGTGGTGCAGGAACGTGAAGGCACCGATAACGGCGAAGAGAACGGCGAGACCGACGAGCGTCGGGTCGAGGAATCGGCGGACGATCGGGCTCATCCGGGCGAGTCTATGGGTTGCGCGCCCCTGCTACCGCCGACCCGCCGCCGCCCGGCCCAGGCGATCAGCGGAAAGGCGAGGATCGGGATCTCCTGGATCGAGTAGGCGAGGCCGCCACCCTGCGAGTTCAGGATCGAGTGGATCCAGTCGAGCCACAGGAACCCGAAGGGCACGCTGACCACGGCCAGCACCCCGAGCGTGATCCACCACGACCGTCGATTGGCGCCGAAGAAGGCAAACGGGAAGAGGCTGGGCTTGATCAGGACCAGCACGCTGGGCCAGGCGTAGACGACCCCCAGCGAGAGCGCCGCCACCGCCCAGATCACCGGGTTGCCGGTCACGACCTTGACCAGGGTCGGCGGCCAGGCCAGGCACAGGGCCAGGAACGGCCAGACGATCGGCTGGGGCCGAAGACGAGCGAGGGCGAAGACCACGGCGCCGGCCGGGAGCACCCACCACAGGACGGCAGGCAGGAACGTGAACGGCACGAAGAGCAGCAG
>DATGGC010000007.1:0-1676 GCA_035308745.1 Candidatus Limnocylindrales bacterium
TCTCCGTGTCGATGAAGAAGCTTGTCTGGTACACCGGCACGACGGTCCTGGCCGGTGCTCACATCACCGCCCGCGGTGGCTCCGGCGGCTCGATAACGACCAGCCCGGTCTACGCCGGCGGAGTCCGCCTGACGCTGCCCAACCTGATCGGCGGCGAGTACAACGCGGTGGGCTACCAATTCACGCTGCCGAATGCGACGCGCTACTCGGGCCTGTCGTTCGGGCTGCTCGGCAGCGGGAGCGAGGCCGTCGACATGGGCCTGCAGGACAGCCAGCTGGGGAACTGGCCGTCGGGATCGACCTGGATCGTCGATTACTTCTCGCCGATCAAGGAGGTCTCGACCTCGTACCGCTGGACGACCCTCACCGGCAACATCACCTACAACCGGATCGGCCGAACCGTCCGTGGCCTGGTGCTGATGACTGCCGGAGGCCACTATGACGTAGCGAAGGTCGAGCTTACCTACCGCTACGCCCTGCTGCAATAAGGAGGGGGAACATGCGCCGCCAGGGCTCGCGCTGGTCGATCGCGATCGGCGCGCTGTTCGCACTTTCGCTCGTCGCGCCGGCGGCTGCCTACGCGTCCACGCCCATCACCCTCACGGTGTCCGCGAGCGCGACCAACCAGTTCACCGACGTTCCCCTGGAGCTCACGGCGACGGTCAGCCCGGCCGTTGCCGGCGTCCAGGTCCTCCTCCAGGACACGGCCATGGGACTCCAGGCCCCCGCGATCACGACCTCGTCGGGCGTCCTGACCTGGGTCTTCCAGCCCGGGGTCCAGCACTACATCGGCGCGCAGTTCTTCTTCGCCACCACCACCGACGACGGCACCTTTGGGGCGGCGACGAGCAACACGGTCGAAGTCGACCTGAATCGCCACGCCGTGACCGCCAGCCTGACCGCTTCGAGCGACTCAGGGTCGAGCATCGTCACGCCCGAGGACAGCATGATCCTGCATGCCCGGGTGGCAGCGGCTGACTGCTACGACGGGGGCTTCGCGATCCAGCAGCTGCCGGACGGCCCGATCACCGAAGTTGGCTCGAGTCCGATCCGGAATTTCGACGGCACGTCCGGCTGCGGGGCCGACATCAATCTCGGGCCGCAGCCGTTAGGCACGCTCCAGTACGAGGCCGAATACAACCAGAGCTACCTCAACCTCGATGCGAGCTCCGGGCCGGTCGACCTGTCCGTGACCGAGATCCCGACCACCACGCTGATCAGCACGTCGACCACGACGCTGGAGGCCGGCACGACGACCTCCTTCGAGGCCCAGGTATCCGCGCCGGTTCACAACAACCTGGTCACCGGCACCGGCTCGGTGACCTTCTTCGACGGGACGACCGACATCGGCTCGGCGCCAGCCGAGAACCTCGACGGCCGCTTTGGCACGGCCGTGATCTTCGCCACGCTCAACACGGTTGGGACCCATGTGATCACGGCCGTCTGGAGCGGCAACGATGTCGCCACGCCATCGACCAGCGCCCCGCTGACGATGAACATGGTCAAGGACCTTGCCCATGCCCTCGACGATGGCCTGAGCGCGTCGACCTTCTATCCCGTCGTCGACACCTACGCCGACACGGTCACCATCAACGGCGAGATGGAGGAGCCCGAGTCCGTCTCGATCACGATCACGAGCGTGAAGACGGGTGCCGCCGTTCGGCACTTCTTCATCC
>DATGGC010000008.1:0-5047 GCA_035308745.1 Candidatus Limnocylindrales bacterium
CTCGACAACCTGATGCTCAACCCGACCCTGTCCGACCTGATCGGCGGCATCCAGAGCGTCACCCTGGGCGACGAGGAGGCCCGCCGGCGCCGGTCCCAGAAGAGCGTCCTCGAGCGGAAGCAGCCGCCGACCTTCGACGTGATCATCGAGATCCAGGACCGCGAGCGGGTGATGGTCCATGCCGACGTGGCCGAGACCGTCGACGAGATGCTCCGGGGCGATCCGGTGGCACCCGAGCTGCGCTGGCGGGACGAGGAGGGCGTCCATCGATCCCAGTCCCGGCCCCGGCCGTCGCCCCGCGAGACTCTCGGCAGCGAGCGCTTCGCCGGCCTGATCGGGACCGGCAGCCCGTGGCGGATGGAGCCGGGCTGGCGGGGCGAGAGCAGCTACCGCGGTGGCGGCGGCTATCGCGATGCGGCGCCCGGAGCTGCCCCGGGCGGCTACCGCTCGGGCTATCGACCCGGAGCGACCGGTGGCTGGCGCCAGACCCGGGGCGGGACGACCCGCGAGACCGGTCCCCGCGGTCGGTTAGACGGGCCCGGCCGGCCGGGTGAACCGAACACGGGGACGATGCCCGGCGAGCGCTTCGCCAACCAGCCCGCCGGGCTTGACGGCCGGAGCGTGACGGGCGCCGTGCCGCCGCTCGTGTCGCCCGACCATCCGTTCATCGCCGGCGAGATCGCCGACCGTGGCCCGCTCGAGCGGGGCGCCCCGCCACCAGTCGATCGACGAGCCCGTGAGCAACGCGAGCGCGAGCGACAGGCTGCCTGGCGCGACCAGGCCGCCCGAGCCCTGACCGCGCTCAAGGCCGACGAGGGGACCGCCCCGGTCAATGCCCTCGATCTGCCCGTCCCCGACGCTCCCGACCCGACGCCCCCCCGAACGGTCGCCCCGGCGACGCGCTCGTCGGTGCCGGCCCTTGCTTCGGTCGCCGCCGAGCTGGAGGCCGACGACGAGGACGACATCGAGGACTCGGACGAGGACGATCGTGGCCCGGGCGCCGGTGCCGACGCGCCGATCCTGCGGGTGGCCGACGGCTTGCTGCCGACCCTGCGGGTGCTGCCCTTCGGGGTCAGTCGGAAGCGCCTCGAGCAGGCGATCCGCGAGCTGCAGCTGCCGGTGATCATCGCCCGCAACATCGATGAGGCGGATGTCGTGATGACCCTGCGCAGCGAATACCGCTCGAAGCCGCCCACCGTCCGTGACGCGGAGGAGCGCGGCCTGCCGGTCTACGTCCTGAAGAGCAACACGATCCTCCAGATGCACGCCAGCCTCACCTCGATCTTCTCGCTCGCCCTCGATCCCCGGGAAGCTGCCCTGCGCGAGACCGAGGAGGCGATCGGGATGGTGATCGAGCGCTCCGAGGCGGTCGAGCTGTCGCCCCAGAGCGCCTACATCCGCCGGCTCCAGCACCAGATGGCGGAGCGGGCGAACCTCGTCTCCCGGTCCCGTGGCCGGGAGCCCTACCGCCGGGTCCGCCTCTACCCCGACCAGGCCCGCGTCTGGCGCTAGCTCCGGGGCCCAGGGAGGGCCAGGACCTAGGCCAGGGCCAGGGCCGGGGTCGGGGCCGGGGCGTTATCGCCACAGGCGATCAAAACCGCGAAGCGACTGCCGGTTCCGACCCGAATGGCCACCCATTCCCGGGCTTCCATCGCCGGTGGCGATGAACTGGCCGATTCCGGTCGCCCTGACCCCAGATTGATCGCCAGATAACGTCGATCTGATCTCCTATGGCGATATTCGAGCTACCCGCCTCGGACCGGAGACAGGAACGTGACCCAGGATCGGGCTCACTCCAGGCGAATCATCGAGCGTGAAGCAACGCGTCTGTCCCGACTCGATGCGACCAGACTCGCCGAGGAGCTGCGCGAGCTCCGACTCGGGCTGAACGTCTCGCAGGCCGCAGTTGCCCACCTGGTTGGTGTCAGCCAATCAGTCATCTCGGAGCTGGAACGTGGCGTCCCGACGGTTGGGCTCGAAGTGCGACGCCGAGCGGCGATCGTCCTCGGCGCCGACCTGCGGGTGGCCGTCTACCCGGGCGCAACGCCGATGCTCCACGACGCGGCCCATGCCCGGATCATCCACCGGCTCCTGCGTCGCCGGCACAGCCGCTGGCGGGCGGAGGTCGAGGCGCGAGTGCCGGGACCAGGGCGATCGTCGACCGACGTCCGCCTCACGGCTGCCCATACGGTCGTCCTGATCGAGATCGAGACCCGTCTCCCGTCGCTGGGAGGCGACGGTGCGGCGCTGCTTCGAGAAGCGCGAGCGAGTCCGCGATACAGCTCCGATGGGCACGAACGTCTTCGTGGTCCTCTGTCTCCCGCCGACACGACATCACCGGCAGTTGGTGGCTGACCTGGATGCGTACGTTCGAGTTGCGTTCCCGACGCCGCCGGACGAGATCATGCGGGCATTGCAGGACGGCACCGAGTGGCCAGGCGACGGCATCCTGTGGATCGCCGGCGGTCTTCCGAGGTCCGAGCGGAAGGATGAGCCCAAACTCCGGCCGATGACCGGGGATCGGAGGGCGTAGGCTCGCTGGTGCGCGCCGAGATGCACCGCCGACCGGCGATGTGCGGGGGAACTCCGCCCGACGCGACGGGCCGACCAGGTCGGACCGAACGCGTTGGAGGGTGTCAACGTGGCCATCGATCCCGTCGTACCCCGATCTCGTCGCACGGTCCTCGCCGCTGCCGCCGCCGGCCTCGTCGGGCTCCTCACGAGCAGGCTGACCGAGCCCGATCAGGCGGACGCGACCACCGGAACCATGGTCTACGGCACGAGCATGGACGCCGGCGTCGATCAGACCGGCCTGACATCCTCCACCGGGAGCGCCACGGCGCTCTTCCAGAACAGCTCGTCCGGGACGGCGGTTCAAGCCAGCGTCGCGGGCAGTCAGGCGGCGGTTCTCGGCGCGAACACGTCGATCGGCATTGGCGTCCTGGGCGGAAGCAGCTCCGGCATCGGGGTCGAAGGCGGGAGCACGTCGGGCAACGGCGTCTTCGGGACGACCACTTCGGGCCAGGGCGTCCTTGGCATCAGCACCTCCGGCAATGGGGTCATTGGCCAGAGCACGTCGTCGGCTGGTGTCATCGGCGCGACCGCGGCGACTGACAAGCCTAGCGTCCTCGGACAATCGATCGGCCATAGCTCGGGCGTCATCGGTTTCAGCGGTGGCGGTTCGCTCGGGTTCCCGCCGATCTTCCCAGCCGACACTGGCGTCTATGGCTATGCGGCATCCGGGACGCCAGTCGGCGTGAGAGGAGACTCACCGGCGGGAACTGGAACGGAAGGCATCTCGACGTCGGGGTCCGGCGTGCTGGGGACGAGCACCTCCGGCGATGGCGTCGCGGGCACCAGCTCTTCGTCCTTCGGCGTCCTCGGGACCAGCTCGACGGGCATCGGTACCGGCGGCTCGAGCTCGGGCACTCAGCCCGCGATTCGCGGCCTTTCCGAGTCCAGCAATACGGGCGTCTTCGGCTTCAGCCGCGCGTCGACCGGTACCCTCCCGCCGGCTACGCCTGCCAACACCGGTGTGTACGGGCTCGCGTCGCAGGACGCGACCGCCGCTGGAGTACGGGGCGAGTCGACCACCGGCACGGGTGTGGTCGGTGCTGCGCTCTCCGGCCATGACTTCCTCGCGAGCGGATCGGGTCGGATCGGCCTGGTTCCGAACCTGAGCGCCGGCCCGCCGTCGGCCGGCACGTATACCACGGGCGACGTGTTCTGCGACGCCGTCGGCAACCTGTGGGTCTGCGTGGCCACCGGCACCCCTGGAGTCTTCCGCAAGGTCGCCGGGCCGGCCACGGCCGGCGCGCTCCACCCGATCACTCCGGCCCGGGTGTATGACAGCCGGCTCTCCGGCGGCTCGCTGGCGGCGGGCTCGACTCGCACCTTGTCGGTGGCAACGGCGACTGCTGGCGGCACGGTGGTGCCGTCGGGCGCGATCGCGATCGCCTTCAACTTGACGATCGCCGGCACCGTCGGCAGCGGCTGGCTCGGTGTTGTGCCATCAGGCGCGCCGTTTGGGACCACGTCGACAATCAACTGGTACGCCACCGGCCAGGAGGTGGCGAACGGGGGCATCGTGAAGCTCGGGGGTGATCGTCATGTCGACATCGTCAGTGGCGGGCGTGTCGGCGCCTCGACCCAGCTGATTGTCGACATCAGCGGCTACTACCTGTAAGCGCCACGGACGGCCCGAGCCGGCGGACCGGAGCCTCGTCAGGCGTCGGCTGAGCCGAGGACCGTGGCGCGCACCTCGGCGTCGCGGGCGGCACAGCGGCGCTCGACCCGGACGATCAGCAGGACGAGGATCAGCGCCCCGATGACGACCATGGCCGAGGTCACGGCATCCAGCGCGAACGACTGATCGATCGAGCGCTGGAGGGCCTGCCCGGCGGCTTCCCTGGACGGCGCGTTGAACAGCCCGTTGACGAGCCCGACGCCGATCACCCAGCCGCCGACGAACGACACGATCCAGCTTCCGACCAAGCCGAACCATGCCGCGGCGACCATGAAGAAGCCGCCGGCGCTGGGCTCCACCCGGTACAAGGCGTCCTGGAGGATGCCCGGCACCTTGATCAGGTTCCAGATCGGGATGAGCGTGTAGATGAATACTCGCAACGGCGATCGTGAGGGCAGGCCGCCGCCGAGGACCGGGATGTTGCCGACCACCCGGCTCAGCCAGGCGCCGAACGCGATCACCGCCGCGACCAGCACGGCGAGCCGGGCCAGCTCCGCGCCCGCCGCCGGATCCAGCTGGGCGGCCACCCGGTTTGGATCGTACGGGGCCCCATTCAGGATGGCCGTGATCTGGTCCTTGACCGCCTGCTCGGTGCCCAGGTTGGCGACCAGGATCACCACCCCGAGTGCCGCCAGGGCGACGATCAGGAGCGAGGCGATGAGGGCGAAGGGGACGCTGCTCTGGTAGGCCCGCACGGACCGATTGGCGATTGCCGACTCGAGCCGCAGTCCAGGGCCTTCGCCCGGGATCGGGGCGGCGCTCTCGGACTGCCGGGCGCCGCACTTGTAGCATCGGTTGTCG
>DATGGC010000009.1:0-3188 GCA_035308745.1 Candidatus Limnocylindrales bacterium
ACGGGATCCTGATCCTGCCCGACGGCACGCCGCTCGGGACCGAGCTGACCGCGCTCTATGGCGACACGGTCCTCGACGTGGACGTCAAGCCAAACCGGGGCGATGCGCTGTGCCTGATCGGCCTGGCCCGCGAGGTCTCGATCATCACCGGCGCGCCGGTCCGCTTCCCGGAGACGAACCTCGTCGAAACCGGCACGCCGACCGCTGAGCGGGTCTCGATCCGGATCGACGAGCCCGGGCTGTGCACCCGCTTCGTCGCCCGCTGGCTCAGCGAGATCCATGTCGGCCCGTCCCCGGACACCGTCCAGGTCCGGCTCCAGGCCGCGGGCATGCGCCCGATCAGCAATGTCGTCGATGCCTCGAACTACGTGATGCTCGAGCTGGGCAAGCCGACCCACACGTTCGACGCCGCCGAGGTCCGGAACCACGAGCTGATCGTCCGCCGGGCGCGGGCGGGGGAGCGCCTCGAGACCCTCGACCATGTCGATCGTGAGCTGACCGGCGACGACCTGGTCGTGGCCGATGGCACCGCCGCCCTGGCGATCGCCGGGATCATGGGCGGGGCGACCAGCGAGGTTGGCGCGCAGACGACCGACGTGATCGTCGAGTCGGCAATCTTCGACCCGGTCTTCGTCCGGCGGACCGGCCAGCGCTACGCCCTGCGCTCCGAGGCCAGCCTGCGCTTCGAGAAGGGCCAGGAGTTCCGGCTCGCCCGGATCGGCGCCGATCGCGTTGCCGGACTGATCGCCGAGTGGGCCGGCGCGACTGTGGCCCCGGGCCGGGTGGACAGCGCCGCGACCGAGCCAGGGCAGGCGCACCTGGCGTTCCGGCCGGCGCGGATCAACCGCCTGCTGGGCACCAGGCTCGGCGCGGGCGAGCAGCGCTCGACCCTCGAACGGGCCGGAATCGTGAGTGCACCGGCTACCGAGCCGGTCACGATCACCTTGGCCGGTGCGCCCCAGCCGCTCAGCGTCTCGAGCCCGGCTGGGGACGCGATCGTGGCCACTGTCCCAAGCTGGCGGGCCGATCTCGAGATCGAGAGCGACCTGGCCGAGGAAGTCGCCCGGATCCAGGGCTACGAGGCGATCCCGCCGATCCTGCCGGACACGGAGATGCCGGCCTACCTGCCGTCGCCGCTCGGCGCCAGGGTCCTGATCCGGGAAACGCTGGCCGGGGCGGGCCTGACCGAGGTCGTCACGCCGGCCCTGATCGCGCCTCGCCAGGTCGAGCTCTTCCCGCGGTCGGACGCTCCAGGCGAGCCGATCACGGGCGACGACCCGGCGGGCGGACGGCCGATCAAGGCGATCAATGCCCTGTCCTCGGAGCACGCCGTCCTGCGCCAGGAGCTGATCGGCAGCCTCCTCGACGTCGTTGGCCTGAACCTGCGCCTGGGCCGCGACGACGTGGCGATCTTCGAGGTCGGCAAGGGCTACGGCTACGACGAGGCCGGCGGCGCGGTCCACGAGTGGTGGCGGCTGGGCCTGGCCCTGACCGGGGCGAGCCAGCCGGCCGCCTGGAACCGCCGGCCCGAGGCCTGGACGCTCGACGACGCCAAGGGCCTCGTCGAGCTGCTCGCGACCCGTCTCGGCCTCGCGCCGCCGGCCTGGACAGCGCTGACCGATTCGCCGGTCTTCCATCCCGGGCGGAGCGCCCGGGGCGCCTCGGCCGGGGCGCTCGCGGCCTCCATGGGCGAGCTGCATCCCGCCCTCATCGGGGAGCTCGACCTGCGCGCCGAGCGGGTGGTCGTCGCCGAGGTCGCGCTGCGCGGGCTCGCCGGCGGTTCGGCTCCGGCCGTCAAGGTCCGGCCGGTCCCGCGCTTCCCGGCCGTCGAGCGCGACCTGGCGGTCGTGGTCCTCCGGTCGCGAACCGCGGGCGAGGTGGAGACCTCGATCCGGGCGGCCGGCGGCAGCCTGCTGGCCGCCGTGCGCCTGTTCGACATCTACCGCGGCCAGCCGCTGACGGCCGAGGAGCAGAGCCTGGCCTATCGGCTGACGTTCCAGGCCGAGGATCGAACCCTGGGTGAGGCCGAGGTCGACGCGGCGCTGGGCGCGATCACGGCGGCCCTCGGGGCCGATGTCGGCGGCCGGATCAGGACCTAGTGGCCGACGTGCCGGCCGGCCTGGCGACCCGCTTCGGCCGGTGCGGATCGGGGCGGACTGGGTGGTTGTGGCCGGGGTAGGGCGACTGCTACCCTTGCGCCCCTTCTGGGATATCGACAGCGACCGGGAGTCATCGTGGTTGACTTTATTCAGAACCTGAACATCTTCGACGTGCTGGTCGTCTTCGGGCTGGCGGCGATGTTCCTGCTGGGCTTCATCCAGCGCACGATCCGGCGCCTGCTGGGCCTCGCGGCGATCCTCTTCTCGTTCCTGATCGCCTCCACCGTGCGCGATCCGCTGGGCGACTTCCTGGCCTCCCACTGGCACCAGTTCCCACCGCAGTACGCCTGGATGCTGGGCTACCTGACCGTCTTCATCGTGGGCAGCATCGCGATCTCGCTGGTCATCCAGGGCTTCTACAAGCCGTCGCCGCTGTTCCCCAACGCCTCCCTCGTCGACGAGCTCCTGGGCGGCGTCCTGGGCGTGCTGGAGGGCCTGCTCATCCTGGGCGCCCTCACGATCATCCTCGACTCGACGTTCGCGGCATCGCCGCCGGTCCTCAAGAGCAGCAACGAGATCGCCTTCATCCGTGACTTCTGGACCGCCCTCAACAACTCGGGCACGGTGGGGATCTTCCGGCAGACCCTGATCCCGCTGTTCATGCTCCCGTTCGGGTGGGCGATCCCGGTCGACATCCGGAGCCTCTACCCGGGCATTTGAGCGGCCTGCCCGAGAGCACCCGGCCCGCGAGCGCCTTGCGGGCGGCATTCGCCGGTCCCACCCTCGAGGTCGCCCGGCTGCTGCTGGGCATGCACCTGGTCAATCAGGACGGGCCGCGGGTGGGGCGGATCGTCGAGGTCGAGGCCTACCTGGGTCCCGGCGATCGGGCCTCGCACGCCCGCTTCGGCGAGACGCCCCGCAGCCGGCCCATGTTCGGCCAGGCCGGTCAGGCCTACGTCTATCTTGTATATGGCATGTACCACTGTCTCAACGTCGTCACGGGCCCGGTGGGGGTCCCGCACGCGGTCCTGATTCGCGCCGTCGAGCCGCTCGAGGGTGTCGTCGCGATCCGCGCGGCCCGCCTCGAGG
>DATGGC010000010.1:0-2594 GCA_035308745.1 Candidatus Limnocylindrales bacterium
TGCGAGCACCTCCACCTGCCGGTCCAGTCGGGCGACGACGCGGTCCTGCGCCGGATGGGCCGCCAGTACACGATCGAGCACTACCTCGAGCGATTGGGCCGGATCCGGGCGGCGGTGCCGGGGATCGCGATCAGCACCGACGTGATCGTCGGCTTCTGTGGCGAGACCGAGGCCCAGTTCCAGGCGACCCTGCGCCTCCTCGAGACGGTCGGCTATGACCAGGTCTTCGCGGCGGCCTACTCGGTCCGGCCGGGCACGCCGGCCGCCCACCTCGACGACGATGTGCCGCCCGCGGTCAAGCGCCGCCGGCTCAACGAGCTGCTCGAGGTCCAGGAGGCCATCGGCTTCGGACGGAACCGCGCCCGGGTTGGGACCACGGCCGAGGTCCTGGTCGAGTCGATCGTGCCGCCCCGCAGCCACGACCACGAGGCCGAGGAGCCGACCGAGGCGCACGGATCGGTCCCGGCACGATCGCCGGCCGATCCGCCGGCCGGCTCGGTCCACCTGACCGGCCGCAGCCGCGCCCACACGCTCGTCCACCTCCAGGGGCCGCCGGAGCTCGTCGGCCGCCTCGTCGATGTCCGGATCGAGCACGCCGGGCCGTATTCGCTGCGCGGAGCGCTCGCCTGACGATCGACATCGGCCGGCCGCCCCTGATCGTCATCGGCGGGCCGACGGCCACCGGCAAGACCGGGCTCGCGATCGAGCTCGCCCGCGACCTCCGTCGCCCCGATCGACCGGTCGAGATCCTGTCCGCCGACTCGCGCCAGGTGTATCGCGGGATGGATATCGGCACCGCCAAGCCGACGCTGGCCGAGCGGCAGGGTGTGGTCCATCACCTGCTCGACCTCGTCGAGCCGGATGCGCCGTTTTCGGTGGCCGATTTCGTCCGGGCCGCGAGTCCGGCCCTCGACGGCCTGGCCGCGCGGGCTGGAGTTGCCCTGCTGGTCGGGGGGACCGGCCTGTGGCTGCGCGCCCTGGCGACCGGCCTGGACGTCGACGCTTCGCCGGCCGACGCCGAGCTGCGGGCGATGCTCGAGGCCGAGCTCGAAACGTCGGGCCTGGAGGCCATGGCCAAGCGGCTGGCGACCGAGGCGCCGCTCGCTGCCGCCCGGACCGACCTGCGCAATCCCCGCCGGGTCGTTCGGGCGCTCGAGATCACCGGCCTGCGGGGCGACGGTCCGCCGCCGGGCGCCCTGGGCTATGGCGGCCGGGTCCTGCGCCTGAACCTGACCCTGGACGCGGAGGACAACCGCGCTTGGATCGAGCGCCGGGCGCGGGGCCAGCTCGCCGCCGGCCTGCCGGATGAGGCGGCCCGCCTGCGCCTGCGCTTAGGCTCGAACCTGCGAGCGTTCAGCGCGATCGGCTACCAGGAGGCCTTCGACCTGCTCGATGGGCGGATCGACGAAGCCGGCTTCCTGGCCGTCAATGTCGCCCGGAACGTCGCCTTCGCGCGCCGCCAGCGGACCTGGTTCCGGGCCGATGCCTTCGGCGACGAGCAGCACGAGATCGATGCCGCCGCTGCGCCCCTGGACATTGCCCTCGCGGCCGCCCGGCGGTTCCTCGGCGACGAGCGGCTATCCTGACGGCCGAATGAAGACCAACGGAAGCTCCCCGAATGGCCTGATCGAGCTGGCGGCGCCCGTCGAGCGCGCCTTCCTGCTGGCCGTCGATACCGACAGCGACGACGGCTGGACGGCCGAGGATTCGCTGGCCGAGCTGGCCAGCCTGGCCGTGACCGCGGGCGCCGAGGTCGTGGGGGCCGAATGGCAGAACCGGCGCCATGTCGACCCCAACTGGTATGTCGGCAAGGGCCGGGCCGAGGAGCTCCTGAGCGCGAAGAGCGAGACGGGCTTCGACGTCCTGATCGCCGACGACGAGCTCTCGCCGGCCCAGCAGCGGGCCCTGGAGGAGCTGCTCAAGGTCAAGGTGATCGACCGCAGCCGATTGATCCTGGACATCTTCGCGCTCCACGCCCAGACCCACGAGGGTCGCCTCCAGGTCGAGCTGGCCCAGCTTGAATACCAGCTCCCGCGCCTGACCCGGATGTGGACCCACCTGAGCCGGACTGGCGGCGGGATCGGTACCCGCGGCCCGGGCGAGTCCCAGCTCGAGACGGACCGGCGGATCATCCGCGACCGGATCAAGAAGATGAAGGAGCGAGTCGACCAGGTCCGCCAGCAGCGCACGACGGCTGCCCGGGCCCGCGATCGACGGCTGGTGCCGACGGTCGGCATCGTCGGCTATACCAACGCCGGCAAGTCGACGCTGCTCAACTCGCTCGTCGGCGAGGACGTGGCCAAGGCCGAGGACAAGCTGTTCGCGACGCTCGATCCCACCAGCCGCCAGGTCCGCCTGGGCGACGGCCAGGCGGCGATCATCACCGACACGGTCGGCTTCATCCACAAGCTGCCCCATCAGCTCGTCGACGCGTTCCGGGCGACCCTCGAAGAGGTCAACCGGGCCGACGTCCTGCTCGAGGTCGTGGACGCGTCGGATCCCCACGCCGCCGAGCACCGGATCACCGTCCAGGCCGTCCTCGACGAGCTGGGCGCCGGCGAGAAGCCGCGGGTCGTGGCGCTCAACAAGGCCGA
>DATGGC010000011.1:0-3125 GCA_035308745.1 Candidatus Limnocylindrales bacterium
ACTACGTCAGGCTGAACATCAACGCCCGCCGCGGGATCTGACCCACCACCGGTCCTGTGACCCGGGCCCGGTCCCTGTAGCGCCGGGCCGTGGTCCGCCAAATTCCGCCCGGGGCGGCGCTATGGTCGGTCAGAGCCGAATTCCGGCCTCGAATCGGTGGAATCGGCCGGGGTCCCCCGCACGAATTCCTCGGAGCAGCGCGCCGCCGACCCCGAATCCGGCCCGCGGCCGACCATACCGCGGCTCCCGGCGGAATCCGTCCGCGCCGTCACCCCGATCGGCCGGAACGGTCAAAGCCCCGGTCCGTTCCGCAGCCTGGCCGGCCAGTCCCGAGTCGGCGGCATGCGGCGCCTGCCAAAACTCGAGCTAGATCGAGCGTATGGTCCGCCGCGCGACGGTTCGACGCCGATTCCGACTTGAACCCGCCGCGGTCACGCACGAATTCGGACCTGGCGCCTCGTCTCAGCGGGGATCCACGGCGCGATCCGACCATAGGCTGGGTTAGCTCGTGATTTGGCACAGACGCGGCCGCGCAACCGCGGCCCGACACCGACCCCCGCCCCCGCCCCGAAGCCACGCCGCCGCCACGCGGCGACCCCACCGCCCGCGGCCACCCCGCGCGGAAGCCCTAGCTGGCGGAGTGGGTCCGGAAGCAGTCCGAGCAGTAGACCGGCCGATCCATGCGGGGCTTGAACGGGACCTGGGCCTGGTTGCCGCACGACGAGCAGAGGACCGCGAAATACTCCCGGGTCGGGCGCTCGCCGCGCTCGTAGCCGCGCGGACCGCCGATGTCGCGCAGGTCGTAGTCGCTGGTCTCCCGGCCGGCGCGGCGGCTGGCCCGGCAGCTGCTGCAGCGCTTGGGGTCGGAGACGAAGCCCTTCTGGGTGTAGAACTCCTGGTCCGCGGCGCTATGGATGAACTCCACGCCACAGTCAACGCAGGTCAGGGTTCGGTCGGCGTACGTCATCCAGTCCTCCACAAAAGCTGTCAGGTGGTGGGCCGGGGACAGAGCGCGGCTGAGGACGGAAGCGAGCCGGCGAGTCCTACGCAGGTGCCGCGCGATCCAGGTCCTGTTGCCGAAGGTCCCTGTCGGGGCACACCGGTGTATGAGGCCCCGAGGATACCAAAGGTGCCGGAATCGGGCAGGCACCGAGTGCCAGCGAACCTGTCACAATGCGGCTCGAGACTCGGGCTGGCGAGCGAGGGCGAAGGGGGCTCCTCGCTCGCGCCACAACCCGCCGGGAGAACAGCCCGGGTACGGATGCTCGAGCACATCGAACCCGACCCGCTGGAGGCGCACCGGCGATGCTCCGACTCCTGCAGACCTCGGACCTGCACCTCGGCGCCCGCAACGTCGACCTCGGCGAAGCCGCGGCGACCCTGCGTGACCGGCGCTTCGCCGCCTTCGAGCGCTCGCTCGCCCTGGCCGTCTCGGAAAAGGTCGACCTGATCCTGATCGTGGGCGACCTGTTCGACACGAACGCCGTGACCAAAGGGCTCGTCAGCCGCGTCGCGGCCGCCCTGGGCGGACCCGGCCAGGCGGGGATCCGGACGGTGATCCTGCCCGGTGACCACGATCGGAACGAGCCGTCCTCGGTCTACCGGGCCTTCGACCTGGCCGCCCTGGCCGCGGCGCCGGGCAAGGTCTCGATCCTCGATCCATTCGCCGGTCCCGGCGCCGACCAGGCGATTCACGACCTGGGCCTGACCCTGACCGCCCGCTTCCCCGCCCCGAACCTGCCCGACGATCGCTGGCGGATCGGCCTCGTCCATCGCCCGGTCCGACCGCGGGACGACGAGATCGCCGGCGCCGGGGTCGACTACCTGGCCGTGGGCGGGCCGCACGAAGCCGGTTCGGGCAGCGCCGCCGACGTGGCCTGGGGCGCCAGCGGGTCGCCCGACCCGGTTGACGTCGGCCGTGACCGGGGCGGCGAGGTCCTGATCGTCCGGCTCGAGGAGCACGGCGAACGGCGCTCGGTCGCCATCGAGCGCCAGCGGGTCGGCACCACCCGCTACGAGGCCCTCAGCCTCGATCTCGGGGCCTTCGCCGACGACCGGGCCCTCGGCTCCGCGATCGCCGCCCGGGCCGACGGCGGGGCGGGCGCCGACCTGATCCTCGACGTCCGCCTGACCGGCACCTGGCCCGATGGGATCGAGGCCGACACCGAGGCCCTCCAGGCTGGCCTGCGGGCGCGCTTCCTGGGCCTCCGGATCCGGAACGAGGCCAGCCCGGCGCCGAGCAGCGGCGAGCTGCCGTCGGCCGAGACGGTCGGCGGTGCGTACGTCCGCGACCTCGAGGCTCGGATTGCCACGCCGGTCGAGGGCGACCCACCGCCGGATGAGCTGCGCGAGGCCCTTCGGCTCGGCCGCCGCCTGCTCCTCGAGCCGCGCTGATGGCCGCCTTCCGGATCACCCGGATCCAGCTCCACAACCTGCGCCGCCACCAGGCGTTCGACGCGACGCTCGGGCCTGGTCTGACGATCGTGAAGGGACCCAACGAGTCGGGCAAGTCGACCCTGGCCGAGGCGATCGAGCTGGGCCTTACCCCGGCCGGCGGCTGGACGGCCGCCAGCCTGCGCTCGTGGGGCGCCCCGGCCGACGCCGCCCCCACGGTGATCATCGACTTCAGCGTCGACGACGAGCAGGCCGGGCTGACCGGGACTGCCGATCGACCCGGGGTCAAGGCCGGCCAGGTGAGCCGGAGCTGGAGCACGGCCGGCGTCACCACCGTGCTCACCCTGGACGGCGCCGCGATCACCGATCCGGCCGCGGTGGACGCCCGCCTCGTCGAGCTGACCGGCCTGCCGACCGCCGCCTTCTTCCGGGCGACGGCCCTCGTTCGGCACGCCGAGCTGACCGGGATCTCGAGCGACTCCACCCTGCGCGACCGTCTGGCGGCGTCGATCACGGCCGCCAATGCGCGCACGGCCGCTGCCACCACGTCGATCGCCGCCACCCTGGCCGATCTCCAGGATCGGGGCGAGAACAATCCGGGCCGGATCGGGGTGGCCAAGGCGGCCGTCGACCGGTCGGCCACCCTGGTCGACACGGCCGACGCGGCGCTCGCGCGCCTGGCCGCGGATCGGGCCACGGCGGTCGAGGCAGAAGCGGCGCAAACGGCCGCC
>DATGGC010000012.1:0-2850 GCA_035308745.1 Candidatus Limnocylindrales bacterium
TGTAGCCGGATGATCGCCCACGACCGACACGAACTCGAAGCCGAGCAGTGCGCTGAGCCAGCCCATGTGGATGGCGTCGAGGCGTTCGAGCGCCACGCGATAACCCGCAATCGCATCCTCGAACCGACCCTCGAGTGCAGCGATCCCGGCCTGCGTGCCGACCACCAACGCCTCGTCAATCCTGTTGGCCTGGGACTGCGTCTTGTGCCGAGCCTCGGTTGCTCGCGCTCCATCCAGGTCGCCGGCAAGAAGCTGCGCCCGGATCGCGAATGACAGGTAGATGAACGTGACCTGCGAGCCTTGATCCGCCGCGGCCAGGTCAAGCCGAGCTGCCTCCGCGTAATCACCAGCAACCAGCGCAATCGCGGCCCGGTGCGACAGGACCTCGGACAGGACGATTGGATCGGACACCTCCGCGGCGATCTCGTCGAGCCGTGCGAGCAGCTCATCGACGGGCAGGCCGCGATGTACCCGGATCGAGACGCTGGTGTTGATCCAGCGCGACTCATCGGTCAGGGAGCCGGCACCGCCGAACAAGGCGTCGACCTCGGCCCACACCTCGGCCAACGGCTCATCCCAGTTCTCGGCCCGCAAGAAGGCCGCGAATCGGATCGATTCGCGACTCCACCGGGCCAGGTTGACATTGCCAACGCGCATCGCCAGCTCGAAGGCCTGACGGTTTACCTCCTGCGACTCAAGGTTGTCCTCGATGCCCGAGGCCATGTTCGCCAACGCGCGAATCTCGGCCGCTACATGGCCGCCCGCTCGAGCAACCTCAACTGCGCCCCGGAGCAATGCCATGGCCTCGCGACGGCGCCCCGTCTGGCCCAGCGCCGAACCCTTGTTGTTGAGGGTTTCGGCAACAACCCGGTTGAGCCTCAACCGTTCGGCGAGCTGCAACGCAACGTCCGCTGCCGCGACTGATGCCGCCGATTCAGACAGGCGCATCAGCACCCGCGAGAGGTCGCTGTACACCTCGGCTCGGGCCTCGTCCATCCCGGACTCGGGCAGGGCGGCGGCCGCGGCGTCGAGGACCGCTCGCGCTTCGCGGATGTGCCCTCCATCGATCAGGATCTCGCCGAGCAGGGCCTGGGCGAGGCCGGTCCCGGCTCGATCCCCGGCGTCCTCGGAAATCGTGCGCGCCTCTTCGGCCAGCGCCTGCGCCGCATCGTGGTCGACACCGGCGTTTGCCGACCAGGCCGCTCGGCGCAGCAGGGCGGCTCGCTCGACCACCTGATCCGTGATCGCCGCGGCTGACCGCAAGAACGCGACGGCCTGGGCGTGGCCGCCGAGTGCCACCGCTCGATCGGCCGCCCCGGACAGGGCGATCCGGGCCTGGATCGCGATCGCATCCGCCTCCGCGCCCTCGGCCGATGCCTCGTGGGCGGCAAGGTAGTGCGAGGCGAGCGCGCCGGCCAGCTCGTCATCACCCAGGGCCTCGAAATAGCGTGCCGCGGCGAGGTGTCGCGTTCGACGCTCGCGCTTGGCCAGGGTGCCGTAGGCGACTTCGCGGATCAGCGACTGGACGAAGCCGTACTGGCCGCGCTCGGGCGAGCGGGGGTCGGCTTCGAGCTCGAAGATCTCGCGCCGGACCAGGGCCCGGAGGCGCGGCTCGAGCTCGGCCGGATCGTGCCCGCTGATCGCCCCGAGGCCGGCCGGGGTGAAGGACTGGCCGAGGACCGCGGCATCGGCGACCAGGCTTCGATCGGCCGGATCGAGGGCATCCAGGCGCGAGGCGATCAGGCTACGCAGCGTCTCGGGGATCGCCAGCTCACCCAGCGCTCCGGCAGGCCGATACGTCGCACCCTCGCGGACGAGGCGGCCATCGGCGACGAGCGAGCGGACCGTCTCCACGGCGTACAACGGCATCCCGTCCGCCCGAGCCAGGATCTGGTCGATGGCATGCCGGGGCAGGCCGGGAACGAAACCGTCCAGCAGCTCGCGCATCGCGTCGTTGGTCAGCGGCTCGAGAGCCAGCCTGGTCAGGTTGCGGACGCCGGCGCCCCAATCCGGCCGGCGTTCGAATAGCTCTGGCCGGGCGAGGGCCACGACCAGGATCGGCGAGGTCCGGGACCACTCGAGCAGGTACTCGAGGAAGTCGAGCAGGCCGCTGTCGGCCCATTGGAGGTCCTCGAACAGGAGCACGGTGGTGCCCCGGTCGGCGACTCGCTCGAAGAAGATCCGCCATGCGGCGAACAGGACGTCCCGGCCACCCGCCGGCGCAGGCGCCAGCCCGAGCAGGGTCAGCAGGGCCGGCTTGACCCAGCGCCGGTCTTCCTCGTCGGCGATGAACTCAGCAATGGTCGTGTCGATCCGCTCACGGGTGGTGGCCTCGTCGTCGTCCTCGGCCAGGTGCAATCGGCGGCGAACCATCTCGCCCAGGGCCCAGAACGTGACCCCTTCGCCGTATGACGGCGACCGGCCGCGATGCCAGTAGATGGTCGCGCTGATCCCGTCGATGTACTTCTCGAGCTCCCAGGCCAGGCGGCTCTTACCGATCCCCGCGGGTCCGGTGATCGAGACCAGGCGCGACTTGCGATCCCGGGCCGCGGTCCCGATCAGGTCCTTGAGCAGCCTGAGCTCCTCGTCCCGGCCGACGAACGGCGGCTCGGGCAGGTCCGAGCGGCCCTGGCCGCCGCGCTGGCTGACGACTCGGAGGGCCCGATACGCCGCGACCGGCGCCTGCTTGCCCTTGAGCGCCTGCTCGCCCGCCTCCTCGAACGCGATGGCGGCACTCGCGGCGCGCATCGTGGCTTCGCCCACGAGCACGGTTCCCGGCTGGGCGACTGACTGGAGGCGTGCGGCGGTGTTGACGAGATCGCCGGCGACCATGCCCTGGTTCGTGGCCCC
>DATGGC010000013.1:0-13483 GCA_035308745.1 Candidatus Limnocylindrales bacterium
GACGACCAGGCACGCGAGGTCGAGCGGCTCGTCGCCCTGGGCGCGACGCGGGTCCACTGGGCCAAGCGCCCGGCTGACGCCGACTACGTGATCCTCGCCGACCCCGAAGGCAACCGCTTCTGCGTCGTGGACACGACCCGCTAGCCTGATTCTCCGCTCACGAGCGGCAGGGTCAGCCCCACGTAGCCTTCGACCACGTCGAAGCCAATCCCTTCGTAGAGCTGCCTCGCGATGGCGTTGTCGTCTTCGGTCTGGACGGCCAGGCGCAGGGCACCCGCCGCGGCCGCCGCGCTGCGGATGACGTCGAGGAGGGCACGCGCGACACCGACACGGCGATGGCCGGGGACGACGAAGAGGTCCCGTACCTGCCAGTAGTGAGCAAGCCGGAGCGAGGCGGGCACGTCCATGGTGCAGGCGAACCCGACCAGCTCGCCGCCGAGATCAGCGACGAAGGCCGACAGGCGCCCGGATCGGAGATGCTCGGCCAGCCACTGCCGCGACCCTCCCGGATCGACCGGCTCGCCGTAGTGGGCTCGGTATGCGTCAAAGAGGCCGGCCAGCGCATCGACCTCGGCGTCTGTCGGCTCGACGAGGCGCCTGACCCGGACCTCGGTCACGATCGGCGCCCGGTCAGCCGGCCAGGCCGAGGGCGGCGGCCAGGGCCGTGATCGTCGCCTGGTCCGAGGCGATGAACAGGACGACCTGGTTCGTGCTGCCGGGATCGATCATCGCCGTGCTCGAGGGCAGGAGCTTGAGCGTCGGGCCGGCGGCCGCCGCGAACTCGGTCGCATCGGCGGGCGTGTCCCATTTGCTGATCATCACGATCCCGTAGGTGTTGCCCTTTTCGACCAGCGCCATCCGGTCGCCACCCCAGCCTGCCGCGGCGGCCACGGCCTTGGTCGAGTCAACCTTGCCCGTCTGCTCCAGCCAGATCCGGAATTGGAGCTCGCCGAAGGTATCGGTCAGGGGCATCGTCCAGCCGCTGCCCAGCTTGGCCGGCAGCGAGGCGGGGATGGTGACCGCGATGGGCTCCTCGTGGCTGGCCCACTTGTCGAGATGCAGGATCTGCTCGGTCGAGTCGGGCGGCTTGGCGTAGGCCGCGTCGACGGCGGCCCAGCCGCCCAGGGCCTGCATGTTCCCGACCCAGGTCAGGCCCTGCTCGTAGGGGAAGAGGAGGGTCTCCTTCAGGTCGTCGGGCATCGCGTTGAGGATCGCCGTCTGGCTCGGGTCGCTGGCCTCGGCGACCATCTCCAGGAGCTGGCCGGGGGTCAGGTTCTGCTGGGCCCACAGGCTCATCAGCAGGGTCGCGTCGCCTTCGGGCAACGACAGCCGGGCCAGGGCGCGATCCGAGTTGCTCGTGTCGTTGAGGTCCAGCTTGTTCAGGCCGAAGTTCTGGTCCTGGAGGGCGTGGTCGAACTCGTGGGCGTACGAGATCTGCTCGATCGGGCCGAGCTGGCCCGTCTTCGAGACGACGTCCATCGTCTTGGTATCCGGGTCGTACAGTCCGGCCACCTGGCTCGACAGGAGCTGGACGTAGAGGTCCTTGAGCGAGGCGTTCTGAGGGAACAGGCCCAGGGCCTTCGCGACCCGCTCATTGGCGGCGACCAGGGCCGGCGGGTTGGTCTGGTCGAACGACGCCTGGATCTTGGCGCTGAGCTGGGCCGGGGTCAGGACGTCCTGGCCCACCGGGGACTTCTGCTTCAGCTCGCGGATCTGCTGGACCGAGGCCTCGATCCCGGCCACGATCTGGTCATTGCTGAGGGTGGGAGCCGGCGTGGCCGTCGGACCGGGCGGGGTACCGGTCGGCGTGGCCAGGGCCGCGCTCGGGGTGGCCGACGGGGCCGGACTCGACCCGCAGGCAGCCAGCAGGACGGCGGCCACGGCCAGCGCGGCGAGCCGGCGATCGCGAAGAGCCATGGCCCGATTGTGGCACCTGTGCTCGCCGGCGCCGCCACCCGGTCGTCCCATGACCGGCGCCCGATCGGGTGCGTCCGCTCGGGCTGGGTCGGCACCCTCCCCCGCATACCTGCCAGGTTTGCCGACCGGGGTCCGCCACCGATTCGTGGTCCTCAGCGGGGCTTGGAGCGCCCGGCCGGGACAGTCGGGCGTGGACGTGATCAACGAGCCCGGGGCCGATCGCCCCTCGGAGCGTCGCCGATTGAGCGTGTCCCTTTCTTAATCAAACGGCGCGTTGTGGCTGAATCACCGCGCCATACCGTTAGCGCCGGAACCGTAGGACGCGTTCCACCTCCCTCCCTCCGACCGGGAGCGCCGATTGGGCAGGCGCTCCCGGTCTCCCTTTTCCCGGCCAACTCCGGCACGACCCTGGGTTGAGGCGCGGGTGAGCGGCATCTGTCAGAATCAGGCCAATGGAACTCACCTGGTACGGGCGCACCTGCGTCCGGCTCAAAGGCCGTGACGCAGTCGTCGTCGCCGATCCGTACCAGTCCGTCGTCGGGCCGACGGGCCGCGGAATCACCGCCGAGATCGTGACCTACAGCCACTCCGACGATGCCCCGCTGGCGCGGGCCAAGGGCACCACGGCGCGTGACGGCAAGACGCTCGTTCCCAGCAGCCTCGAGGACGCCTTCATCCTCGATGGACCCGGCGAATACGAGATCCGGCACGTCCTCCTGACCGGAGTCCGGACCTACCGCGACGACAAGCGCGGCGACGACCACGGCCGGCAGACGGCGTTCGTGGTCGAGCTGGACCAGATGCACACGATTCACCTTGGTGACATCGGCCACCTGCTGACCGAAGAGAAGCTCGGGGACATCGGCTCGGTCGACATCGCCTGCGTACCGATCGGCGGCAACCTGAGCGCCACCCGGGCCGCCGAGCTGATCTCGCAGCTCGATCCCAGGATCGTCGTCCCGATGCCCGTCTGCGAGGACGAACGGGACTGCGAGGAAGCCCTGGCCAAGTTCTTCCACGAGATGGGCGGCGCGCCCGGCCCGGCCCAGCCCAAGCTCCAGATCGCGATGTCGGCCCTGCCCGAGGAGACGACGGTCGTCCTCCTGGAGTCGCGCGGCAAGCAGTAGCCGCCTGGCGATGTTGCTCGCCCTCGACCCCCTGCCGCCGGCCAACCTGCTCGCCGCGCGCGACCAGATGGCGGTCACCCTAGGCTTCCACATCATCCTGGCCTGCCTGGGCGTCGCCTTCCCGACGATCCTGCTGATCGCCAACTGGCGGGCGATCCGGCATGACGACGCCGACGCCCTGCGCCTGGCCCGGCGCTGGACACGGATCATCGCGGTGACCTTCGCCGTGGGGGCGGTCTCGGGCACGATCCTGTCGTTCGAGATGGGCTTGCTGTGGCCGGGCCTGATGGGCCGCTTCGGGGCGGCGTACGGAATCCCGTTCGCGATCGAGGGGATCTTCTTCTTCCTCGAGGCGATCTTCATCGCGATCTACATCTACGGCTGGGATCGCCTCTCGCCGTGGCTCCACTTCCTGAGCGGGATCCCGATCGCTGTGGCCGGCTTCGGGGGCACCTTCTCGGTGGTCACGGCCAATGCCTGGATGAACCAGCCGGCCGGCTTCACCCTCGGCGCGGACGGCCAGGTGACGGACGTCCAGCCACTGGGGGTCATCTTCAACAACGCGACCTGGTACGAGGCCGGCCACATGTTCCTGGCGGCCTACATGGTCACCGGCTTCCTGCTCGCCTCGACCTACGCGGTCGGCCGGCTGCGAGGCCGGATGGACCGTTACACCCGCCTCGGATTCCTGATCCCGTTCACGGTCGCGGCGATCGCCACCCCGCTCCAGATCGGGATGGGCGACATCGCGGCACGGGCCGTCTTCACCGACCAGCCCGCCAAGTTCGCGGCGATGGAGCTGGTCCAGACGACGGGCCCCAACCAGCCGGTCGTGCTCGGCGGCATCCTGGTCAACGGCGAGGTGGTCGGTGGCCTCAAGATCCCGGGCCTCGATTCGCTGCTGGCGGGCTTCAACACCAACACGGTCATCCAGGGCCTCGACAGCGTGCCCATCGCCGACCAGCCGCCGGTCGACATCGTCCACCTCGCCTGGGACACGATGCTCAGCGCCGGGTTCGCCCTGCTCGCCCTGGCCGCCTGGTTCGGGCTGACCTGGCTGCGCCGGCGCGAGCTGCCCACGAGCCGCTGGTTCTATCGCTTCGCAGCGGCGGCCGGGGTGGTGGCGGTGGTGGCCCTCGAGGCGGGCTGGATCGTGACCGAGGTCGGCCGCCAGCCGTGGGTCGTGTATGGCCTGCTGCGCACGACGGATGCGGTGACCAGGGCGCCCGGCACGCTCGTGTCGTTCGTCGTCGTGCTCTTCGTCTACGTCGGCCTGGGGACCGCGACGCTGCTCGTCCTGCGGGCAATGAGCCGCCAGGGCGGGGACGAGACGGCCCGCGGCGACGACCCGTACGGACCGAGCCAGTGATCAGCCAGGCCGACCTGGTGGCAGCCGTCCTGTGGCTCGGGGTCACGATCTATGCCGTCTTTGGCGGCGCGGACTTCGGGGCCGGCCTGTGGGACCTGCTGGCCGGTGACGCCCAACGGGGCGAGCAGCCGCGGGACCTGATCGACGCCTCGATCGGCCCCGTCTGGGAGGCCAACCATACCTGGCTGATCTTCGACCTGGTGATCCTGTGGAGCGCGTTCCCGCTGGCCTTCGCCTCGCTGATGTCGACCCTGTACATCCCGCTCACGCTGGCGGCCTTCGGGATCATCCTGCGCGGCGCCGGCTTCGCCTTCCGCAAGTACACCCGCCGGCTGGCCGCCCGGCGCGCGTTCGGGGCCACGTTCGCCCTCTCCTCGGTGATCACCCCGTTCTTCCTGGGCGCGGCACTGGGCGGGATCGCCTCGGGCCGGGTCCCGGCGGGCAACGCCGCAGGCGATCCCTGGACCAGCTGGATCAACCCCACCTCGCTGCTCGTGGGCGCGCTGGCCGTCGCGGCCGGGGCCTACGTCGCGGCGGTGTTCCTGGTGGCCGCCGCTCGCCGGCGGCATGACGTCGAGCTGGAGCGTTATTTCAGGACCCGGGCGCTGGCGATGGGGATCGTGGCCGGCGGCCTGGCCCTGGCCGGGATCGCCGTCCTGCACGGGGATGCGCCGGCCCTGTCCAGTGGCCTGACCGGCCGGGCGCTGCCGCTCGTGATCGCGTCGGTGCTCCTGGGCAGCGCCAGCCTGGTGCTCCTCGCCCGGGGCGCCGGCCGGGGCATCCGGGTGGTCGCGGCCGGTGCGGTCACGGCCATCGTCTGGGGCTGGGGCGTGGCCCAGCTGCCGGCGATCCTGCCCGGCTCGCTGACGATCGACGCGGCCGCGGCGCCGGCGGGCACGCTCGACGCGCTGATCGTGATCTCGGCCGTGGCCGCCGTCACGATCGGTCCGTCGCTGGCCCTGCTGTTCTTCCTCGATGGCCGGAGCCGCCTGGAGGCCCGCCACTGATCCGCTGACCGGCGGCGGGTCGGCTCAGTGCTGGTAGACGGGCCGGCCGCGCTTGATCACGGTGCGCACCAGGCCGGCGCCCGGCCAGTACGGGATCTGGGCGTGGCTCGGCACGCGCCAGATCGTCAGGTCGGCGAGCTTGCCCGGCTCGATCGAGCCGATCTCGTCGCCCAGGCCCAGGGCATGGGCCGGATTGATCGTGACCGCGGCCAACGCCTCGGCGGGGCTCAGCTTCAGCTGGAGGCAGGCGATCGTCATCACCAGGGGCAGGTTGGCCGTGGGCGACGTGCCGGGATTGAAGTCGGAGGCGATTGCCAGCGGGACGCCCCGGTCGATCAGGGTCCGGGCCGGGCCGTAGTGGTCGGCCATCAGGAACCAGGTCGTTGCCGGCAGGAGGGTGGCGACGACCGGCCGCTCCGATCCGGCCGCGTCGGCCAGCGCGTCGATCCCGGCATCGGAGGGGACGGCCAGGTGATCCGCCGACAACGCGCCCAGCTCGGCCGCCAGCTCCGCCCCGCCGGACGGGGCGAGCTCGTCGGCATGGAGCCGGGGGCGCATCCCGAACGCCTCGGCGGCCAGCAGGATCCGCCGGGACTGGTCGGGGGTGAAGACACCGGCCTCGCAGAAGACGTCGGCGAACCGGGCCCGGCCCTGGGCGGCCACCCCGGGCAGCTGCTCGTCGAGCAGGTGACGTGTGTACGCCTCGGCCGGATCGCGCCGGCGGCGGAACTCCTCGGGCACGGCATGAGCCCCGAGCCAGGTCGGCAGGACGTCGATCGGACCCTCGCGGCCCAGCTCGAACGCGGTCTCCAGCAGGCGCAGCTCGGTCGGCAGGTCGAGCCCGTAGCCAGACTTGGCCTCGATCGTGGTTACGCCATGGCTGAGCATCTCCTCCAGCCAGCGCCGGCCGTGAGCCAGGAGCTCCTCGCCTGACGCCGCCCGGGTGGCCCGGACCGTGGACAGGATGCCGCCGCCGGCCGCCAGGATCTCGAGGTACCCGGCGCCGCCCTGGCGCAGCTGGAGCTCGCCCGCCCGGCTGCCAGCAAAGAGCAGGTGGGTATGGGCGTCGATCAGGCCCGGGGTGATCGTGCCGCCCTCGGCATCCAGCCGGGCGAACCGGGCGAGGGGCAGGTCCTGGGCCTCGAGGCTGCGCTCGACCAGGGCCCGGGGCCCGACAGCGACGATCCGGTCCTCCCAGGTCGCGACGATCGGAGCGCTATCCGCCTCGGAACCCGCCTCGGGGTCGGCCCGCAGGACCGCCGCGTCATCCTGGCTCGTGCCTGCGCGCAGGCCGCCGGCCAGTGTCGCGATCTCGTTCGCCCCCAGGATCAAGAGGCCCATCGAGCGCCCGTCGGTCAGGCCGCCCTCGATGACCCGCAGGGTCATCCTTCGCCGCGCTGGGCGGATTCGAGGCGCAGCTCGAGGACCTGCATCGGGCTGAAGTCGCGCAGGCGGAGGTAGCCGGCCGCGGCCGCGCAGCGTTCCTCGACGGATGCCCCGGAATCGAAGCCGATGTGATCGGCGACGGCCAGGAAGGCCGCCAGGGGGCACAGCCCGATCAGCTCGGATTCGAGCAGCTCGACACCGTCGCCCTCTGCCTCGGCGCGGACGGTCTCCCAGACCAGCCACAACGGGCTGACCGAGAAGTCGAGCAGGTTCATCGAAACCTGGGCGCAGGCCGGATCGTCGAGGGCCACGCCCATCGCCTGGACCCGGGGCAGCCCGCCGCCGGACTCGCGCACCCGGCGCGAGATCCGGCGGGCCAGCTCGATGTCAGTCGAGGCGAGGTTGATGTTGTAGGCGATCAGGAACGGCCGGGCACCGACGGCCACGGCCCCGGCCGAGGGGTGGGTCCGGGCCGGGCCGAAGTCGGGCTCGCGGCCCTGGGTGGCGATCTCGGCCTTGAGGCCCTCGTACTGGCCGCGCCGGACGTCGGCCAGCTTGACCCGGTCGCTACGCGTCGCGGCGGCCGCGTAGAGGTAGACCGGCAGCTCGAAGCGGGTGGCGATCCGGGCGCCGAAGGCCCGGGCCAGCTCGATGCACTCGTCGAGCGTCGAGTCGCCGAGCGGCACGAACGGGATGACGTCGACCGCGCCGATCCGGGGATGCTCGCCGGTCTGGCGCTCCATGTCGATCTCGCCGACGGCCACTTCCACGGCCAGCTCCATGGCCGCGATCACCGCCGCCGGCTCGCCGGCCAGGGTCAGCACGCTGCGGTTGTGGCTGGCGTCACTGGTCCGGTCCAGGAGCAGGGCACCGGGCGTCCGGGTGATCGCGGCGGCCAGGCGATCGACGACCTCGACCCGGCGGCCTTCGGAGAAGTTCGGCACGCACTCGACGAGCTTGGCCACGCGCTCCATCGTGCCACGTCTGGTGGTCGTCGGCGCCCTCGCGTCGCGAGCGCGGGCCATCGAGGCAGCGCGGCCGGCGTCCTAAACTAGCCCGATGCCCGAGCCCACGGCCCGCCCCAACCTGTTCCACCACCCCAACTTCCGGAAGCTGTGGGTGGGCGACACGATCAGCCAGTTCGGCACCCAGGTCAGCCAGCTGGCGATCCCGCTCGTGGCGATCATCTTCCTGAAGGCCAGCGCATTCGAGGTCGCCCTGCTGGGCACCGTCGAGTTCCTGCCCTTCCTGCTGTTCACCCTGCCGGCCGGGGCCTGGGTCGATCGGCTCCAGCGGCGGCCGATCCTGATCACCGGCGACGTGGGCCGGGCGCTATGCCTGATCTCGATCCCGATCGCCTACGAGCTGGGCGTGCTGACCATCGCCCAGCTGTACATCGTCGGCTTCGCGATGGGCGTCCTGACCGTCTTCTTCGATGTCTCGTACCAGTCCTACTTGCCGTCGCTGGTCGAGCGCGATCAGCTGGTCGAGGGCAACGCCAAGCTCCAGGCCAGCCAGTCCGCGGCCCAGATCCTGGGTCCGGGCTTCGGCGGCTACCTGATCGGCGTCCTGACCGCGCCGGTCGCGGTGATCGTAGACGCGGTCAGCTACCTCGCCTCGGCCCTGTTCGTCTTCACGATCAAGGGGAGCGAGCCGCCGATCCCGCCCGCGACCGGACCGCGGGGCAGTCGGGCCGAGCGCCTGCGTGGCTTCGGCGGCGAGATC
Source organism: Candidatus Limnocylindrales bacterium (assembly GCA_035308745.1). GTDB lineage: Bacteria > Chloroflexota > Limnocylindria > Limnocylindrales > CSP1-4 > Palsa-1033. The sequence continues at coordinate 8,532 of DATGGC010000013.1, forward strand.
CGCGAGGGGCTCGCGTTCGTCCTCGGCCACCCCTACCTGCGGATGATCGCGGGGGCGACCAGCAGCAGCAACCTGTTCTCGAACGTGGCGATGGGCATCTACCTGGTGTACGTCGTCCGGGTGCTGGGCCTGGACCCGCTCCGGATCGGGCTGATCTTCTCGCTGGGCAGCATTGGCACGTTCGTCGGCGCACTGGTCGCCAACCGGGTCGCCGCGAAGATCGGCGTCGGCCGGGCGATCGTCCTGTCGATGGCCCTCAACGGACCCTCGGTGCTCCTGATCGCGGTCGCCCCGGTCGGTGGCGCGGAGCCGTTCCTGGTCGCCTCGGCCGCCCTGGCGGGCTTCAGCGGCCTGATCTACAACATCAACCAGGTCAGCTTCCGGCAGGCGATCACCCCCGAGCGAATGCAGGGCCGGATGAACGCCACGATGCGCTTCCTGGTGTGGGGCACGATCCCGATCGGCTCGGTGATCAGCGGGCTGCTGGCCACGATCCTGGGCCTGTCGACCACGATCTGGATCGGCGCGATCCTGTCGTTCACGCCGGTCCTGTTCCTGGTCTTCTCGCCGATCCGGAGCATCACGGTGATGCCCAGCAGCCCCGAGGACTGGGCCGCCCGCAACGAAGCGCTCGACGCGGCCGCGGCCGCCGAACCGGGCACGCCGCCCAAGCTGTAAGCCGCGGCGGCCCGACGTTCCGGGGCGAGGCCCGCCGCGACATGGGCCAGAGCCCAGGTCCTGACCTGCTCGTTCCTGCCAAAACTCGAGCCAACTCGCGCTTATGGCTGGAATTGGCCCGATCCCGCACTCGATCTGCCTGATCCGCCCCCGGTCCACGCACGAACGCTCCCGGCGAACTCGGGGCTGATCGCGATTCGGGTCAGGATCCGACCATACGCCCTGGTCGAGTCGAGTTTTGGCAAGAACCCGAACCCGGCTCGGGGTCGCGTCGCGGGGCTCACCAAATTCCGCCCGGAGCCGCCGTATTGTCGCGTTTGTCCGGAATCGGGCCCGAAGATGGCCGCCCGACGGCAGGCCGCGCACGAATCTTCGCGGGAGTACGGTCCGGAGCCCAGGTTCAGCCCCGCCATCGAACATACCGCCGCTGGTGACGGAATCTGACGAGAACCCACCGGGCGAGCCCCACGGGTGTGCGCCGCCGGCGCCATCTCGGTTCGACTCCCCGTGATCGGAGCGCTCTGCCCAAAATCCGCGGTACCCGGGCCCACCACGGCCGCACCGGCGGCCCGGCGCCGAGCCGAGCGCCGCTCTCAGCCCTCGCGCATCGGGATCCGGATGCCGCGCTCCTCGGCCACCTCGATCGCCCGCTCGTAGCCGGCGTCCACGTGACGGACCACGCCCATCCCCGGATCGGTGGTCAGCACCCGCTCGAGCTTCAGGGCGGCGAGCGGGGTGCCATCGGCGACCACGACCATCCCGGCATGCTGGCTGTAGCCGATCCCGACCCCGCCGCCGTGGTGGATGCTGACCCACGTCGCGCCGGCCGCCGTGTTGACCAGGGCGTTGAGCAGCGGCCAGTCGGCGATCGCGTCGGAGCCGTCGCGCATCGCCTCCGTCTCGCGGTTCGGTGAGGCGACCGAGCCCGAGTCGAGGTGATCGCGGCCGATCACGATCGGAGCGCTGACCGCGCCGGTCCTGACGAGCTCGTTGAAGACCGCCCCTGCCCGGCCCCGCTCGCCGTAGCCCAGCCAGCAGATCCGGGCCGGCAGGCCCTGGAACGGGACCTTGGCCTGGGCCATCCGCAACCAGCGGTGAAGGGCAACCTTCTCGGGGAAGAGCTCCATCAGGGCATCGTCGGTGCGCTGGATATCGGCCGGATCGCCGGACAGCGCGACCCAGCGGAATGGGCCGTTGCCCTCGCAGAAGAGCGGCCGGATGAACGCCGGCACGAAGCCCGGGTAGTCGAACGCATCGGCGACGCCCGCCTGCTGGGCCATCGCCCGCAGGTTGTTGCCGTAGTCGAAGACAATCGAGCCGGCCTTCTGGAAGTCGAGCATGGCCTGGCAGTGAGCCGCCATCGAGCGCATCGCGTGGGCGATATAGACGTCGGGTTGGCTCGTCCGGAGCGCGCCCGCGTCGCCGAAGCCGATCTCGGCCGGCACGTAGCCACCGAGCGCATCGTGGGCCGAGGTCTGGTCGGTGACCACGTCGAAGTGCTCGCCGCGGGCCGCCCAGGCCGGCTCGATCTCGGCGGCGTTGCCGACCAGCGCGATCGACAGCGGCTCGCCGGCCGCCGCCGCCGCCCGGGCCATCCTCAGCGCCTCGTCGGGATCATGGGTCAGCCGGTCGACGTAGCCGATCTCAAGGCGCCGCTTCGCCCGCGACTCGTCGACCTCGATGCACAGCGCCACGCCGTCGTTCATGGTCACGGCCAGGGGCTGGGCGCCGCCCATCCCACCGAGGCCGGCGGTCAGGGTCACCTGGCCCCGCAGCGTCCCACCGAAGTGCTGCCGGGCGAGCTCGGCGAACGTCTCGAAGGTGCCCTGCAGGATGCCCTGGGTGCCGATGTAGATCCACGACCCGGCGGTCATCTGCCCGTACATCGTCAGGCCCTCTCGCTCGAGCTCGCGGAAGACCTCCCAGGTCGCCCACTTGCCGACCAGGTTGGAGTTGGCGATCAGGACCCGCGGCGCCCACTCGTGGGTCCGGAAGACGGCCACCGGCTTGCCCGACTGGACGAGGAGGGTCTCGTCGTTGGCCAGCCGGCGAAGCTCGCGGACGATCGCGTCGAAGGCTTCCCAGCTGCGAGCCGCGCGGCCCGTGCCGCCGTAGACGACGAGCGCGTCGGCGTTCTCGGCAACCTCGGGATCGAGGTTGTTCATCAGCATCCGAAGGGCCGCTTCCTGGCCCCAGCCGCGGCACGTCAGCTCCGAGCCGCGGGCCGCCCGGACGGGACGCGCTCCGGGCAAGGGCGGGCGACCGGCGATTGTCATCGCCGGGATTCTAGCCGCCCGGCCGCCGCTCGGGCCGCCGGGGTCGGCCGCTGCGCGGGACGTCGGGTACCCTCCCGTCATGGGCATCCTCGCCGTGCGCCGCTGGTCCAGCCTCCACCCCGCCGAGCGGGAGCGACTCCTGGCCCGCTCGACCGCGGCGGTCTTCGACCCGGGGCTGATGGCCTCGATCGAGGCAATCTTTGGCGATGTCGCCGAGCGCGGTGACGCGGCGGTCCTGGCGGCGACCGAGACGTTCGATGGCGTCGCGTTCGCGTCCGCGGACGACCTGCGGGTGCCGATGGAAGAGCTGGCCGCCGCCCATGCCGGCCTCGAGCCGAGGTTGCTGGCCGGGATCCGCGAGGCGATCACCAACAGCCGCTTGTTCAACGAGGCCCAAGTCGGCGAGACGGCCCAGGGCTGGCGAAGCGAGGTTCGTCCGGGCTTCCTCGTCGGCGAGCAGTTCGCCCCGATCCCGAGCGTTGGCCTCTTCGTGCCCGCCGGCAAGGCGTCGTATCCGTCGGTCCTGTGCCAGATCGGGACCCCTGCCGTGGTGGCCGGCGTCGCCCGGATCGTCGTGCTCGTGCCGCCGATGCCGGGCGGCGGTGGGTCGGTGGATCCGGCCACCCTTGCGGTGGCCCACGAGCTGGGGATCAGCGAGGTCTACCGGGCGAACGGCCCGGCGGGGATCGCCGCTCTGACATTCGGAACTGACACGATCCCGCGGGTGCGCAAGATCGTCGGGCCGGGCAGCCCGGCGGTGACCGCCGCCCAGGTCCTGGCCCAGCGGTATGGCATCGCGACCCAGATGCTGTGCGGACCGTCCGAGAGCCTGATCATCGCCGACGAGACCGCCGATCCCTGGCGCCTGGCGCTGGACCTGCTCAACGAGGCCGAGCACGGCATCGACTCGGCGGCGACCTTGATCACGACGTCCGAGGCGCTCGTGGCCGCGGTCGAGACGGCCGTGGCCGACCAGCTGCCCCGGCTGACGCCCGTCCGCGCGGCGGCGGCGCGCGCCGTCCTCGGCGACCTGGGCGGGGCGATCCTGGTCGACTCGATGGCCGCGGCGCTCGAGGTCGCCAACGCATATGCCGCCGAGCATGTCCTGCTGGCCACCGCGGACCTAGAGCGGACGCTCGCCTCGTTGCGCTACGCCGGCGAGGCGCTCCTCGGCCAGGACACCCCGATCGGCGCCTCGAGCTACACGATCGGGATCCCCGCCACGCTGCCGACCGGTGGCTACGCCCAGCTCAACGGCGGCGTCACCGCCCGGACGTTCCTGACCTCGACCTCGATCGCTCGTCTGTCCCCAGAAGCGCTGGCCGGGCTGGCCGAGCCGACCCTCGCCCTGGCCGACCACGAGGGCTTCCCCGCCCACGCCAACGCGTTCCGGTTGCGCGGCCTGGGCTGAGGCCTGGCTCAGGCCGCGGGCTTGCGACCCGGGCGGCCGGGCATCCCCAGGCGCCACCAAACGAAGAGCGCCACGGCGATCACCACGATGACCAGGATCACGGTGTCGAAAGGCTGGAGCGCGTGCCGGATGTCGACCCAGTTGGCACCCAGGATCGTGCCGGCGTAGACCAGGCCGACCGACCACAGGAAGGCGCCGGCGGCCGAGTACACGGTGAACCGGCCGAGCGGCATCCGGGCGACGCCGGCCGGGAAGCTGATGAACGTCCGGACAACGGGCAGGAAGCGGCTGAAGAAGGCGGTCTGCGAGCCCCACTTCTTGAAGAAGCGCTCGGCCGTATCGATCTCGTCGGTCCGGATCAGGACGTACTTGCCGTAGCGCTCCAGCAGCGGCCGGCCGCCCCACGCACCGATCCCATAGGAGATCAGCGAGCCGAGGACGTTGCCGATCGTCGCCGCGATCACGACCAGCCAGAAGTTCCATGGTCCGTGGGTCATCGGCTCGATGCTCGCGGGGTTGCCGACCAGGAAGCCGGCGAACGGCAGGATCAGCTCGGACGGGAGCGGGATCATCGCCGATTCGATCAG
>DATGGC010000014.1:0-4111 GCA_035308745.1 Candidatus Limnocylindrales bacterium
TGCGGGCGGTGCTCGATGCCGGGCCGCGCCGGATCGTCCTGGGGATCGGCGGCAGTGCGACGACGGATGGAGGCGCGGGGATCCTCGACGCGCTCGGCGCCTGGGTGGAGACGGACCGGATCGACCTCGTCGGCCTCGACGCCCGGCTGGCTGGCCTCGACCTGCTCGTCGCCTGCGATGTCACCAACCCGCTCCTCGGTCCCGACGGCGCGGCGGCCACGTACGGGCCGCAGAAGGGCGCCGGGCCGGAGGACGTGGCCACCCTCGACGCACGGCTCGCCGCCTACGCCGACCTGCTCGAAGCGGCCACCGGCCGGCACGAACGGGACACGCCAGGTGCGGGTGCGGCCGGTGGGGTGGGCTTCGGCCTGCTGTGCCTGACCGATCGCTTCCATGCCCTCTCGCTCGAACCGGGCGTGGACCTGATCGCCGGCGAGGTGGACCTCGACGCGAAGCTGGCCCGGGCCAGCCTGGTGATCACCGGCGAGGGCCGGATCGACGCCCAGACCGCGTTCGGCAAGACGGCCCTCGGGGTCGCCCGCCGGGCGCAGGCCGCCGGCGTGCGTTGCATCGCGGTCGGGGGCGGCGTGGATGCCGCCGGGATCGCGGCCCTGGAGCCACTCGGAGTCGACGTCGAAGCGGTCCACCTCACGCCGCTGCCGGTGGCCGAGGCGATGGCCGCCGGCGCCGCGCCCCTGGTTGCCTGCGGCGAACGGCTGGCCCGGAACGCGACATGGCTGGCGGCCTGACCCCGGCGCCCGCGGGCGGTGCCGGCAAGCCGGTGGGTCCGGCCGGCGGCAGCCGCGCGAAGGCACCCACGCGGGCTCGCAAGCCGGCCGCCAAGCGGCGGCGCAAGGCGCCCGATCCGGTCCAGGCCTGGGCCCGCCGCCTGGCCCGGACCCGGCCCAACCTGGTCCCCGACGTGCTCGACGGGCTGGCGTCGATCTACGGCCATCCAGCCTGGATCCGCCGGCTCGGCCCGACGAGCGAGCTGATTCTCACGATCCTGACCCAGAACAGCGCCGACACGAACGCCGAGCGGGCCTTCGAATCCATGCGCGCGGCGTTCCCCTCGACCGAGCCGGCGGAGAGCCACGAGGCCGGTCACGGCTGGGGCGGGCTGGGGCTGCCTGCGGGCGCTCCACCCGATTGGCTGGCCGTGGAAGAGGCCCCCCTGGCCGAGCTCGTCGAGGCGATCCGGCCGGGCGGCCTGGCCCAGCAGAAGGCGCCCCGGATCCAGGCGGCGCTGCGCCTCATCCGGGCCGAGCGGGGCGACCATTCGCTCGAGTTCCTGGGCGAGATGCCCGCCCTGGAGGCCCGCGACTGGCTGACCCGGATCGATGGCGTCGGGCGGAAGACCGCCTCGGTCCTGTTGATGTTCTCGTTCGGTCTGCCCCTGATGCCGGTCGACCGCCATGTCGAGCGGGTCGGCTGGCGCGTCGGCCTGATCCCGCCCAAGGCGAACGCCGACCAGGCCCACGAGATCTACCTAGCGCTGCTGGAACCGGACCAGATGTACGAGGCCCACGTGAACCTGATCACTCACGGCCGTCAGATCTGCCACGCCCGCAACCCCGAGTGCGGCCGCTGCCCGCTCGCCCCGCGCTGCCGCTACGTCGACCGCAAGGCACCGTAGCTCGCGGTCCCGTTCCGCCGGCCCGTTCTGCCGGCCCGATCCTGGCGACCCGATCTGCCGGCCCGTTCTGCCGACCCGTTCTGCAGGCCCGTTCTGCATTGACAGATTCCACTCCCAGCGGCGGTATGGTCGGTCAGGACCCGATTGCGATGCCCGGCGTGGCGATTCATCGGCAGCTCGTGCACGCGCATCGCCGAGGCGTCGTGGTTCGCCGTCGATTCGAGCCGATTCCCGGCCATACCGCAGCCCTGGGTGAAATCTGTCAATCGGCAGCTTGGCCACGGTGCCCGAGAACGGCCATGCCCCTGGGCATAGTCCCTTCGGGGCGTTTCGGGTCGCGAATCGGCGCTGCTATCCTCGGCCGATGATGAGTAGTGTTCCGAACGGCCTGCCGACTGCGCCCCGGATCCTGGTCGTCGATGACGACCCGAACCTGCTCGTCGTCCTCGCCGACCAGCTCCGGATGGACGGCTTCGAGGTATCGACCGCGCGGGACGGCACGGAGGCGCTGCGCCGCCTCGAGCACGCCTGGCCGGACCTCCTGGTCATCGACATGATGATGCCCCGGATGGACGGCCTGACCCTGGCCCGCGAGGTCAAGGAGCGGGCCGACCTGCCGATCATCGTCCTGACGGCGATCGACACCGGCGACAACAAGGCCGACCTGCTCGAGGAGGTCGCCGAGGACTACGTCACCAAGCCGTACCACTATCCGGAGCTCCGGGCGCGGATCAACCGGGTCCTCAAGCGGCTCGGCGACAAGGTCCCCCGCCAGAGCCTGATCCTCGGCCCCAGGCTGACCCTCGAGCTTCACCGCCGCGAGGCCGTCGTTGCCGGCCGGCCGGTCGCCCTGACCCCGACCGAGTCGCGCCTGCTGTATGCCCTGGCCGCGAACCTCGGCAATACGGTGACCACCGAGACGCTCCTCGCCCGGGGCTGGGCCGAGACCGAGGACGCCGACCCGTCCTATGTCTGGGTCACGATGCGCCGCCTGCGCCAAAAGGTCGAACCGGATCCCAACCGGCCGACCCACCTGCTGACGGTCCGGGGTGTCGGCTACCGCCTCGTGTCGACGGAGGTCGGCGGGGTCGAATGACCGCGCCCGGCCAGGCCGGCGACGAGGTCGTCCCGGCCGCGAATCCCGCCGAACGGGACACGACGCCCGAAGCTCCGGCCGCGACCCCGGAAGATCCGGGCGGCGCGCCCGCCGCAGGTCCGGACCGCGCCGACCAGCCGGCGCCATTCCACGACCGGACGATCCCGCCGCCCACGTTCGGGGCGGGGATCGGCTTCCGGACCCGGCTGACCTTCTCGCTGATCGCCGCGGCGGTCATCCCGCTGGCCGTCTTCGGCCTGCTGCTGGTCCTCGCCGAGCGGCTGCCCGATCCACCATCGACCCTGCCTCGGCTGCTTCTGCTGTTCGTGGCCCTGGTGGCCCTGATCGCGGTCCTGGTCGCCTACCTGCTGGCGGCCGACCTGACGGCCCCGCTTCGGGCGATCGCCGCGGCCGTGGACCGGGTCTCGGCGGGCGACCTCTCGACCCCGATCATCGTGGGCGGCGAGGACGAGCTGTCGCGCCTCGCCGAGAGCCACAACCGGCTGGCCGGTGCGCTCGAGCGGCGCAACCGGGAGCTGGTCCGGATCCTGGCCGCGATCGAGCATGCCTCGCCCCGCGATGGGGTCGAGTTCCTCGTCGGGCGGGCCGCCGAGGATGCCCGGCTGGCGTTCGGGATGATCGATTCCCGGATCGTCCTGGGTGATCCGGGCCAGATCGAGGAAGAGGAGTCGGTGCCCGGCGATCCCCGCCCGATCCGGGCCGTGCTGCGCGCCGGCGACGAACGGCTCGGGCTGATCGATGGCCACCTGCCGGCCACCCGGGCCTGGGAGCCGGCCGACCAGAACCTGCTCGAGCTGTTCGCCGCCGAGATCGGGGTGGCCATCCGGAATGCCCAGCTCTTCCAGCGGGTGACCGCCCAGAACGCCCAGCTGCTCGAGCTCGATGCGGCCAAGGACGACTTCCTGCGCGGTGTCAGCCACAACCTCCAGACGCCGCTCACCAGCATCCGGGCCTTCGCCGAGCAGCTCGGCGAGGAGCGCGACGACCGGCGGCTGTCGATCATCACCGAGCAGGCCGAGCGCCTGTCGCGGATGGTCCGCCAGTTGCTGACCGTCACCCGCCTCGAGTCGGGCGCGCTGCGGCCGCAGGCCGAGGTCTTCGGAATCGCACCCCGGGTTCGGCGGGCCTGGGAGGCGCTGGCCATCAGCGACGTGGCCTTCTCGCTCGAGGATCGCTCCGGCGGCTGGCTGGCGGTGGCCGATGCCGACCAGCTCGACCAGGTCCTGTGGGCCCTCCTCGACAACGCGGTGAAGTACGGGCAGCACAAGCCCATCAACGTCGAGGTGGCCGTCGACGAGGCGCGCGGCCGCCTGAACCTGACGATCATCGACCACGGTCCGGGGGTGGCGGACCAGGAC
>DATGGC010000015.1:0-4372 GCA_035308745.1 Candidatus Limnocylindrales bacterium
AGACAGTCAGCGCGGAGGTCTTCCGGGAGGTCTTCAACAGCGGCTCGCCGGCGGCCGACCCGTATATGTGGAGCACCCTGATCGCCACAGCCCCGATCCCGTGATCGGCCGCTGCGCCTGGGCGGGCGCGGATGGCCCCCACCCCGACCCGTTGATGACCGCCTATCACGACGACGAGTGGGGCCGGCCCACGACCGACGACGGCGAGCTGTTCGAGCGGCTCGTCCTGGAATCCTTCCAGGCCGGCCTGTCGTGGTCGACGATCCTGCGCAAGCGGGAGGCCTTCCGTGCCGCGTTCCGGGGCTTCGATCCGGCGGTCGTGGCCGGCTTCGACGATCACGACCGGGTGCGACTGATGGCCGATGCCGGGATCGTCCGCAACCGGGCCAAGATCGATGCGACGATCGGCAACGCGGCCGGATTCCTGGCAATCCGGGCCGGCAGCGGCAGCTTCGACGCCTACCTGCGCGCGATCGTGCCAGATCCCGGGCGGCGCCTGCCGGCCGACGCCGTGGCGGGCCAGATCCCGGCCAGCACGCCCGTCTCGATCGCCCTTTCGAAGGACCTCCAGGCCCGCGGCTTCCGGTTCGTCGGCCCCACGATCACCTATGCCTTCATGCAGAGCGTCGGCCTCGTCGACGACCACCTGCCGGGCTGCTTCCGCTATCAGGGCTAGCCGGCGACCGGTCGTCACGCGCCCGGTGAGCGAGCCGTCCATGCGACGATGCCCACCATGAGGACCCAGCCGGCCGGATCCCTGTCTGCGCCGGCGATCGAGACCCGTGAGCTCTCGAAGCGCTTCGGCCGGACCCTGGCCCTGGCCGGCCTGTCAATGCGGGTCGAGCCCGGCGAGGTCTTCGGCTTCCTCGGTCCGAACGGCGCCGGCAAGACGACCTCGGTCAAGCTGCTCCTGGGGCTGACCGCCGCGACCTCCGGCTCGGGCTCCGTGCTTGGTGCACCGATCGGCGATCGGGAGACCCGCCGCCGGATCGGCTACCTGCCCGAGCTGTTCCGCTACCAGTCGTGGCTGCGGGCGCGGGAGGTGCTCCGCCTTCACGCTGACCTGGCCCGGCTGCCCGCCGCCCGGCGCCCGGCCGAGGTCGACAGCGCCCTCGAGGCCGTTGGGCTCGCCGATCGGGCGAACGATCCCGTCGGCACGTTCTCGAAGGGGATGCAGCAGCGGCTCGGCCTCGGCGCGGCATTGCTCGGCTCGCCCGAGCTGGTCTTCCTCGACGAGCCGACCTCGGCCCTCGACCCGGTCGGCCGGACCGAAGTCCGCCAGATCATCCGGGCCGCCCGCGACCGGGGCGTGACGGTCTTCCTGAATTCCCACCTGCTCTCGGAGGTCGAGCTGGTCTGCGACCGGGTCGCCGTCGTGAATCGCGGGCGGGTCGTGGCCAGCGGCTCGCTCGACGAGCTGCTCGGCGAGCAGGCCGTCGTGCTGCGGGTCAGCGACCTGCCCGACACCGCCCGAGCGGCCCTTGCCACCTACGGGCGGGTGGAGACAAACCCAGCCGATTCCGAGCAGATCACGATCCGGCCGATCGACCCGGCCCGGATCCCCGATGTCGTGGCCGGGATCGTGGCCGCGGGCGGCCGGGTCCACGCCGTCGCCCAGGGTCGCGAGACGCTCGAGGAACGTTTCCTGGAGCTGCTCGGCGCGGCCCCGGATCCGGAAGGCTCGGCGGCCGCCCATCGTGCCGTCGATCCGGGCGGGCGGCCTTGAGCTCCGTCATCCGGCCGCTGTTTGTGATCGTCCGGCTGACCCTCCTCGACGCGCTCCGGCGCCGGATCCTGTGGGTGCTCGTGGGCCTGACCGTGTTCGTCGTCGGACTGTCCGGACTGGGCTTCGAACGGCTCGTGTCGCTGGCCCGGGAGAACGGCAGCAGCGAGACCGAGGTCCAGCTGGGCGTCAGCCAGATGCTGATCGTGGTGGCCTTCATGTTCAGCTTCATCCTGGCCATGACCGCGGCATTCATCGGGGCGCCGGCCGTCTCGGCCGACATCGACAGTGGCGTGCTCCTGGCGATCCTCGCCCGGCCGATCGGTCGGTCGACGTTCTTGGCCGGCCGCTGGCTGGGCCTGGCCCTGGTCGCCGGCGCGTACGCCCTGGCCTCGGGCCTGCTCGAGATCGGGGCGATGAAGCTGGCCTCGGGCTACGGCCCACCCGATCCCCTCGGGGCGGCCGGGGCGATCGCCCTCCAGGCGATCCTGATCCTCAGCCTCACCCTGCTCTTCTCGACCCGCCTGCCATCGATCGCCGGCGGGGCGATCGCCGTCGTCCTGTTCGGGATGTGCTGGGTGGCCGGCGTCCTGGGCGGCCTGGGGCTGTACCTCAAGGCCGACCTGATGGAGCAGATCGCGGCGATCAGCCGGGTGCTGCTCCCGACGGACGGGATCTGGCGCGGGGCGATCTACGCCCTTGAACCGCCGGTCGTGATTGCCGTGGCGACAGAAAGCGGGCGCTCGAGCGAGCAGCTCGCGGCCAATCCATTCTTCGCCTCGACCGGCCTCGGGCCGGCGTACCTGGCCTGGGTCGGCGCCTGGTTCGTGATCATCCTGGGCCTCGCTGTGCTGTCCTTCCGGCGGCGCGAGCTGTAGCCCGCCACGAGGTCGATTGCGGGGCGTGACACGCAAGCTGTCACAGCGGCCGGGCAATCTTCGGGCATGAACAAGAACACCTTTGTTCCGAACCCGGTGATCGCCCTCGATTGCCCCGCCTGCGACGGGACGATCCTGGTCGATCAGCTCGATCTCGACGGCGAGATCCGCTGCGACGGGTGCTCCGTCGCCTTCTCGTTCAGCGAGCCGCCTGCCCGTGCGGCCGAGCTCGAGGCGATCGCCGCCTGATCGCGCTCAGCGCGAGACGTGGCCGCCCACGACCTGGACCCGGCGGAGTGACGCTGAGAGTGAGAAGCCGGCCGCCGCGGCCAGCAGGCCGCCGCCCATGAGAAGCAGCGTCGCGCCGCCGCCGATGCTGTCGAGGAGGACCCCGGCCGTGATCATCCCGATCGGCTGGAGGCCGATCGACAGCGTTCGCGCCGTCGACCCGACTCGGCCCAGGAGCTCGTCCGGGGCGGCCGCTGAGCGCAGGGTGATGTAGGTGATCACGACTCCGGCGGAGGCCGCGCCAACGATGAACGCCGCCGGGAAGAGGACCACGATCTGGCCATTGACCGCCGCGATCATCGCGATCGCCTCGATCGCGGTACCGGCCAGCATCAGCTTGCCGGCTGAGCGCACCCTGACCCGGTTCATCAGGATCGCGCCGAGCAGATAGCCGATCCCGTTGATCGACAGGAGGATCCCGAAGGCGGCCGTGCCCAGCTGGAGCTGGCGGGTCACGAAGTAGGTCAGGACCGGGATCAGGCCGGCGGTGATCACGCTGCTCAGGCCCCAGAACGAGACGGCCAGGCGCAGCGTCGGATGACCCGCGATGTAGGCAATCCCCTCCCCGATCTCGGCCCGCAGGTCCAGTGGCGGCCGATCTTGGCGCTCCTGGAGGGGTCGCCGGATCAGGGCCATCGCCAGGGAGCTGGCCAGGAAGCTCAACGCGTCGATCGCGATCGTCGGCCCGTAGCCGACGACGGCCGCCAGCAGCCCGGCCACGCTCGGGCCGACGACGAAGCTCAGGCTGTAGACCGTCTCGAGGGTGGACGTGGCCCGGGCCAGCAGCGGCCGCCCGACGAGGCTGGGCATGGCCGCGGTGTAGGCCGCCAGGAACATCGAGCGGAGCATGGCCATCGGCGCCGCGATCAGCAGGATCACCGCGATCGTCGGACCGCCAAGCAAGATTGACAGCGGGATCAGGCTGGTCAGCAGCGCCCGGCCGAAATCGGCGCCCAGGATCATCAGCCGCCGGTCGCTGCGGTCGGCGATCACGCCCGCGACCAGGCCGAAGACGAGGTCCGGGATCGTGTTCAGGACGCCGACGATCCCCATCGCGATGCCCGAGCCGGTGAGGGCCAGCACGAGCAGGGGCAGGGCGGTCAGGCTGAGCGCATCGCCGAACGCCGAGATGCCCTGGCCGCCGAGCAACAGCAGGAAGTCGCGGTTGTGGGCGAGGGGCTCTTCGCGGACGCGCGCCGACGCTGCCTGGACCGCCGGCTCGGTCACCCGATGTGGACGGAGGAGGCACCGCCCTGTTCGCTCATTCCGCCAGCGTAGCGTGATCCGGCAGGCCGCTGGCGTTCCGTCGCGCGGATCGACCGTCGCGCCAAGCGGGACACGCGCCGCTCGGCCGGCCGGCCCGCGCCTACCCTCAGGCCATGACTGATACCCCCGTCCATTCCGCCTTTCACCACGTCCAGGAAGAGCTCGGCGCCGAATTCGGTGACTGGGACGGCTGGCTCTGGACGACCGGCTTCGGCGA
>DATGGC010000016.1:0-23836 GCA_035308745.1 Candidatus Limnocylindrales bacterium
TTTCCCCGAATCGCCCGGCTGCGCCCCGACAAGGACGCCTCCGAGATCGACACCACGGCGTCGGTGGAGGCGGTGTGGAGCGGCCTCCAGCACGGGTCCGAGCAGCTCGTCACGGCCGGCCACCAGCGGGCGACCGAGGCCGCCGAACGGGGCTGAAACAGGCGGTCCGGGGCAGTAGTCGGGGGGCAGGCCCAGGGTTATCCTGAGGCCGTGTTCAACACGATGGTCGGCCAGCCACTCGAGCTGACCCTGTACACCGACTCGTTCATCATCCGGGGCTCGATCAACACCCGCTACAAGCGGGTGACCGACGTCCTGAGCGACCCCGAGCACCACTTCCTGGTCCTGACCAACGCGACGGTCGATGAGTACGGCTCACGCGAGCTGGCGACGAAGTCCGAGTTCGCCCAGGTCAACCTGGCCACGGTCCTGTTCGCCATCTCGGACCAGCAGATCGACCCGTCGCCCGAGCTGCGCACGGTCAAGATCCCGGAGCAGGCCCTGATCTCGATTCCGCCCTTTCGGATCAGCGGCCGGATCCACCTCCTGCCCGAGCGCAACCTGGCCGACGCCCTGGGCGAGCTCGACGCCCGCTTCGTGCCGGTCACCGAGGCCACGTTCTGGTCGGAGACCAACGGCGAGGCGCGCCAGACCGCCGGGCTGCTGGCCTTCAACCAGTCCCGGGCGCAGGTCCTCGCGCCGTTCCGGGTCGTCGATCCCTGGGAAGGCCTGAAGGGCTAGCGATCGACCGGCAGGTCCAGCCGGTCGCCCCACTCGGCCCAGCCGCCGTCGTACACCGCGAGGTCCTCGTAGCCCACGACCGTCAGCAGGTAGGCCAGCTTGGCGGCGGCAACGCCCGACCCGTCGTAGCAGATGATCCGCCGGCCGCGGGTCACGTTCGCCTTCAGGAGCTGCTCGCGCAGCCGCTCGGCGGCCAGGAACTTGCCGCTGCCCGGTTCGGTCAGGCCGGCCACGGGCACGTTGATCGCCCCCGGGATATGCCCCAACCGGCGGGTGTTACCTTCGAAGCCGAGGTACTCGGCCCTGGCCCGCGCGTCGACCAGCAGGACGCCCGGCGAGCCCAGCAGCCCACGCACGTCGGTGGTCGTGACCCGCAGGCGGGGCTGGACGCTGGGGCTGTAGCGCGTCGGCGGGGGCGGCAGCGTGGCGCTCGAGACCTCGCCGCCTGACTGGGTCCAGGCGCCCCAGCCGCCGTCGAGGATCCGGACGGCCTCGAGGCCGTAGACCCGCAGGCTCCACCACGCCCGGGATGCGTACAGGGCGGCCACGTCGTCGTACAGGACGACGGTCGAATCGGCGCGGACCCCTGCCCGGCCGAGGGCGGCCGCCACCCGATCGGCGTCGGCCAGGCGCAGGATGCCGCTCTCGTCGTCGCGATCGACGAGCTCGACCAGCCAGTCGAGGTAGGTCGCCCCGGGGACGTGGCCGGACCCGAACACGGTCCGCCCGGAGCCGTCCGGGCGCCAGCGTAGGTCGATCACCCGGAGGTCCGGATGGCCGAGCTGGTCCGCCAGCCAATCGGCCGTGGCCACGATCTCGGCGCGGGGGTAGCCAGACATGCGCCCATATCATAGGGACCGCCGTGAGCACGCTTTCCGCCGACGACGACAAGATGGCCGCGCTGCGCGAGGCGCTGCCCGCCCTGTCGGCCGGGGTCTACCTCAATGCCGGCACGTGCGGCCCGCTGCCCGCCGAGACGGCCGCCGCGATGGCCGAGATCGCCGACTGGGAGCTGCGCATCGGGCGCGCCTCGCCGGACACGTATTTCGATGTCCTCCAGCGGATGGAGGAGGCCCGGGCCTCGATCGCCGCGATCGTCGGCGCCGACACCCGCGACATCGCCCTGACCCACTCGGTCAGTGAGGCGATGAACGTGGCCGCCTGGGGAATCGACTGGCGGCCGGGCGAGCGGATCGTCAGTGCCCGCAACTTCGAGCACGCCGGGGGGCTGAGCGGCCTCTATGCCATCCGTGATCGGATGGGCGTCGAGCTCGAGCTGCTCGACATCGGCGCCGGCGGCGATCACGACCAGGTGCTGGCGGCCTTTGACGCCGCGATCACCCCGGCGACCCGGCTGGTCAGCATCTGCCACGTCTCGCATGCCACCGGCGCCCGCCTGCCGATTGCCGAGATTGCCGCGATCGCCCATGCCCGGGGCGCCCTGCTGGCCGTCGACGGTGCCCAGGCGGTGGGCGCGATCCCGGTCGATGTCGCCGCGCTGGGCGCCGACCTGTACGCGATCGCCGGCCAGAAATGGCTGCTCGGGCCGGAAGGCACCGGCGCCCTGTACGTCGCGCCCGGGGTGCTCGAGCGGCTGCGGATGACCTATGCCTCGTTCTGGTCGTTCGAAGAGCAGGACCTCGCCGGGCTGGCCCGGCCGTGGCAGAGCGCCCGCCGCTTCGAGGGCACGAGCGGGGTGAACCACGGGTTGATCATCGGCCTCGCCCGGAGCTGCGGCTGGCTGTCGATGTACGTCGGCCTGGGCTGGGCCCTGGAGCGCGGGCCGGCCCTCGCCCGGCAGACGGCCGGACGGTTGGCCGCGATCCCCGGCGTGAGCCTGGTCACGCCGCTCGAAGCCATGGCCGGCCTGGTCGTCTTCCGGGTGGCGGGCTGGCCCGCTGCCGCGGTGCTCGAGGAGCTCGGCGCGCGGGCCTTCGTGATCGCCCGGGTGGTCGAGCAGATCGAGGCGATCCGCTTGTCGATCGGCTGGTTCAACACGGAGGCCGAGCTCGATCGGGTCGTCCGCCTCGTTGCCGAGCTGGCCGCCCACAGCCCGGAGACGATGCCGGCTCGCCGGACGCTGACGATCATCGAGTCATGACCGCCCCGAGCGAGGTGCCGCCGCGCCTGCCGTCACCCTTGCGGCGCCCGTCGGAGGTCCAGATCCGCTGGCGCCAGTTCCGCCATCCGCCCCGGCCGATCCTGCGGGCGGTGCTCAGCTCGCTGACCGTGGCCACCGTGCTCGGCCTGGCCTATCTCGTCTATGACATCGCGCTGACGCGGGGGGTCGTGCTGCCGGGCGGTGACCTTCGGACGCTGGCCGTGACGCTCTTCGTGCTGATCGTGGTGATCTCGGGCAGCCTGATCACTTACCTGGTCGTGCCCCAGCCGACGGGCTCGGGGACGGGTCGCCGGCGGAGTGCCTGGAGCGCGGCGCTGGGGCTCTTCGCCTCGGTCCCGATCGCCTACCTGGTCCTGGTCGTCGAAGGCCAGATCCTCCGGCCATGGCTCGCCTGAGACCGCCCGGAACGCAAAGTGGTGGTGCGCCGACGCACCAAACCAGGCATCCTCGATCACGGGCGCGGTAGTCCTTTCGTACTCTTCCGCGCTACCCTGCCGTGGTCAATCATCCGGTGCGGACCGCCAGCTGGCATCCGAACACAGAGGTCAACGGTGTCCGAAGAGCAGCACATGGCCCTGCCCCGCCTGTACGGTGCCCCGGCCTATTCGCGCCCGCCGCGTCCCGCCGAGGAGCTGGTCCGCCCGTTCGACCCCGACGAGCTGCCCCTCGAGGCCGACCGGACCGAGGAGGATCTCGCCCTGGCCAGCCAGCTCGCCGGCGCGACCTGGACCGCCAGCACCCCCGCGCCGGTGAAGCCCAAGGGCCGCCGCGGCCGAGCCGCCAAGCAGGCGGCCAGGGACGCCTCCGCGCAGACGGCCGTCGAGGCCGGCGTGGCGCAGTCGGCGGGTTCTCCGGACGGCCAGCCGGCCGGCTTGCAGGGCCGCCCATTCAGCCTCCGCGGTCTCGGCCGGATCTTCGGCAGCGACCGCAAGTAGGGACCGCCGGGCGGCCAGCGCCACTGGACAATTGGCCGCCGACGTGGCGCAATGGGTGGGATGGCTCGCACGACCCGCGGCAAACCTGCCGACCCTGACCTCGATTCCTCGCTCGATCGCGAGCGGGCGCTGCGGATCGGCCAGGCGGCCGAGCTTCTGGGAGTCGGGATCGACACCCTTCGACGCTGGGAGGCGAGCCGCAAGCTGCGGGTGATCCGGACGACGGGCGGCCAGCGGATCGTTCCGATCCTGGAGGTCAGCCGGCTGCTGGCCGAGCGCCGGCGCGACACCGCCGACCGGCCGATCGTGGCCCAGTCGGCCCGCAACCGGTTCGCCGGGATCGTGACCCGGGTCGAGCGCGACGGCGTTGCCGCCGTGGTCGAGGTCCTGGCCGGCCCCCACCGGCTGGTCAGCCTGATGACCGCCGAGGCCGTGGACGAGCTGGACATCACGATCGGCCAGGAGGTCGTGTGCGTCGTGAAGTCGACCAACGTGATCGTGGAGATCCCCCGCTAGCTCGTCCGGGACGAGCACGAGCCGGTGCTAGGATGCCGGCGGGGGAGTAGCTCAACGGTTAGAGCGGCGGGCTTATATCCCGCTGGTTCCAGGTTCGAATCCTGGCTCCCCTACCAGTTCGAGGCGGCGGCACCCGGGTCGATCCCGCGCCGGATCCGGGCGACGACCTGCTCGCGCCGGGCGGGCGTGAACGTGCGGTGGGGCGGCAGGCTGGCCAGGAAGCCGGGCAGCCCGGCGCGCTCGAGGACCGCCGTCGTCGCCGTCCGGCCGACGCGCCCGCTGTCGCCCAGGACGACGGCGTAGACCTTGACCACGAAGTCATGGTCGTCGGCGATCAGCCAGCGCCGGACCGCCTCGGCGTCGCGGGCCGCCCGGTCGAGCGGATTCTCGACGGCGACCCACTCGTCGTCACGGGTACGGGCCTCCCAGTGGCCGCCCACCGGCCGCGCCTCGCTCGGCGGCGGCAGCTGGCCGAGGACCACGATTCCGGGCGGACCGACCAGGAGCGTCGAGACATAGCGGCCGCCGGGCAGGACCAGCCCGCGAACGGCCACGTAGCCCTGGCCCAGGCTGGCGCCCAGGCCGGCCAGCGGGTCACGCCGCGAGCGGAAGGGATTGGCGATCTCGGTGAGCTCGAACAGGCGATGGGTGCCCAGCAGCAGGCAGGTCGCCGGAAGGGCCAAGGCCATCAGCCAGCCCAGGGCGTGGAACGCGGGCTCGCTGGAGAACGCCCGGCCACGCGCCGAGAACAGCTCGACGAACGGGGTGGCCAGGGTCAGCCACGCCACGCACAGGCCGGTCACGACGTACAGCACGCCGATCAGCCGGGCGACGGCCAGGGCTCGCTCAGACGGGCGGGAGCGACCGCCGGCACGAATGACCTCCATGCCCGGATCGTCGCCGGACGCGGGCCGGCGGGCCATCACCACTTCGGGCTAGGCAGCCCCGGCCAGCCTGACCAGCCGCCCGTCCGGACCCCACCGGACCGCCCAGGCAAGGTGCGCCGGTGCACCACTTCTTCGTCCCGGATCCGGTGCCGCGCTTGGTGCCGGCAGGCTCCCGGACATGAAACGGACCCCCGGGGAGGGTACCGGGGGTCCGTGTGGGCGAGGTGCGAGGTCAGGCGGTGGCGGAGGTGTACATCCCGCTGCGCGCCATCCAGGCCAGCCCGATGCTGACCACGGCCAGGCCGAGGTGGAGCAGCTGATCGGCGACGTTGACCGGGTAGCTCAGGATCCCGAACAGGTTCGGGCTGACGATCAGCGCGACGAAGATCACCGCGTACAGGATGCCCAGCCCGAAGACCCCGTTGACCTGCTGGTTGGCCGGCAGGACGAACGCGATCGCGAGGGCCAGGGCGCCGGTCGCGAGGTGGACGATGTTGTGCATCGTGCCGGTGAGGAAGAGCGCGTTTCCGTCGCCCACGATCGGGTTGCTGACGAACCCGAGCAGGCCAACGGCCACGAGCACGATTCCGATGAGTGCGGCATACGCCCTGATCACAATCCTGGTACCTCCACTGTTCGCTCCGCGCCGCCCCAGCTCGGGCCGGACGCTCCCGACGATCGTCCTTGATCGCCGCTCTGCCCGGGCATACGCGCCGGGCACAGGGTCGGATCAACGGCGCTCCGGCGCGCCCCTAGAATTCGACGATGGCGGCGACGTTCACGAGCGCGCGCTTCGTGGGGCGGGAGCGTGAACTTGCCCGGATCGCGGCGGGCCTGGAGGCCACCGCCGCCGGTCGCTCCACGACCCTCCTGATCGCCGGTGCCGGTGGGGTCGGCGTCTCGCGCCTGCTGACCGAGACCCGCCAGCGGTTGGCCGGCCTGGCCGAACCATTCGAGGTGATTCGCTGCCGCGCTCGGCCGGGCCGTTCGGGCGATCCCTATGCCCCGGTCAGCGTCGCCCTGGCCCGCCTGCTCGAGCGGGTGCCCGACGCCGATCTGCCGGCCCTGATCGAGACCGGCGCCCAGGAGATCCTGCGCCTGGTGCCCGAGGTCCGGCCTCGGGCCGCCGCGCTCGGGCTGCTGCCGGCCGGTCCGACCACGATCGACCCGGAACGGCGCCAGACGCGGATGCTCGAGGCGATCCTGGGCCTGCTGACCCGCCTCGGCGAGCGCCAGCCGGTCCTGCTGATGCTCGAGGACCTGCACGACGCCGACGCGGGCACCCGGGCCCTGGCCGCGTTCCTCGCCCGCGTCTCGCGCCCCGGCCGGCTGTGCGTCATGGCCACCTACCAGCCCGATGAGCTCACCCGGCGCCATCCACTCCACGAGGCGTTGGCGGCGATGTCCGAGGCGGCCCGGCCGCCGGAGCGACTGCTCCTCGATCCCCTCCGCCGCGACGAGCTCGCCCGGCTGATCGAGGCGATCGAGGGCGAACGCCCGTCGGCCTCGGTCCTGCTCCTCGTCTCGGAGCGCTCGCGGGGCAACGCCCTGATCGCCGAGGAGCTGCTGGCGGTCCGGCGCGAGCTGGCCGGCGCGTCCCTGACCCGCTCGCTGGATGAGCTCGTGATCGCCCGCCTGGCCGGTCGCTCGACCGAGTGCCGGCGGGTCCTGCGCCTCCTTGCCCCAGCCGGCGAGCCGCTCACCCTGGAACAGCTGGCCACTGCCTCGCTGGCCTTCGAGCGCGAGATGGACCGGCCGGCGCCACGCTCCAGCTCGTCGCCGCGGCGCGGCGGTGGCGTCCTGGAGCCGGACCTGGGCCACGGTCTGGCCGAGGCGCTCGAGCACGGCTTCGCCCAGCTCGAGGGGCTCGACGGCGATCCGGCCGCCGGGGATGCCCCGGTCGCCAGCCTGCCCCCCGACGCGATCGTCGGCGTCCGCCACCCGCTCATCGCCCGGGCGATCGAGGCGGACCTGCTCCCGGGCCAGCGCCGCCGGCACCACGCCGCCCTGGCCGAGGGCCTGGCCGGACGGCCCGGTTCCAGGGCTCGCCACTGGCTCGCCGCCCATCAGCTCGGACCGGCCCGGGCGGCGGCGATCGATGCCGCGGCCCAGGCCGAGGGCGTCGATTCGCTGGCCGACGCCCTCGTCCACCTCGAGCTGGCCCTTGAGATCGACGATCGGCGCGAGCCCCCGGACGGCCGCGACGATCCGGCCGCCCCGGTCAACTTGCTCCGGCGCGCCGCCGAAGCCGCCTTCGCCGACAACCGGGCCGGTCATGCGGCCGCCTACGCCGAGTCGGCCATCGCCCGCCTCGACGAGCGGGCCGATCGCCTGCAGATGGGCCTCCTGTACGAGCGGCTCGGCCGCTACCGGCGGAGCGCCGGCGACCCGGACGGCTCGATCTTCGCCTTGGCCCGGGCGGTCGAGCTGGTGCCCGGCGAGCCATCCCGGGAGCGGGCCTTGGTGCTGGCCTCGCTGGCCCAGGTCCGGATGCTCGAAGGCATCTTCTCCGAGGCCGAGCGCCTGGCCGACGAGGCGATCGAGGTGGCCCGCCTGGTCGGGCCCGGCGCGCGGGCCGAAGAGGGCCACGCGATCTGCACGCTGGGCATCAGCCGGGTGTGGGGCGAGGATCCCGAGGCGGGCGTGGCCCTCCTGCTGGCCGCGCGGGCAATCGCCGCTGAGCTGGGCAAGTTCGACGATGTCTTCCGGGCGACGGCCAACCTGACCACCGCCCTCGACCTGCTCGGCCGCAAGCGCGAGGCGGTCGAGGTGGCCCGCGCCGGGATTGCCGCCGCCCAGCGGGCCGGCCAGGAGGCCGTCTTCGGCAACTTCCTGCGCGGCAACGGGGCCGATTCGCTGTTCATGCTGGGTGACTGGGCCGCCTCCCGCGAGCTGGTCGAGACGGCCCTCGAGTGGAGCCCGGTCGGGATCAACCTGGTCAACGCCCTGTCCAACCTGGCGACCGTCGAGATCGAGATGCACGCCGGCGAGACGGCCGGGCGGGTGCTGGGCCGGCTGCTGCTCGAGCTCGAGACGGTGCCCGACGCCCAGGAATCGGTGCCGACCTACCAGGCCGCCGCGTCGTTCGCCCTGTGGCGGGCCGACCTCGAGGACGCCCGGCGGGCCGTCGGCCTGGGCTGGGGCCGGGTCCGCGAGACCGAGGACTGGGTGCTGGTCGCCCGGATGGCCGCCGTGGTGCTCGAGGTCGATGCGACGTCGGTGGCCAGCGCCCGCGCTGGTCGCGACCTGTCGACCGTTGCGGCCGCCCGGGCCCGCAGCGCGGAGGTCCTGGTCGAGGCCGAGGCGGCCGTGGAGGAGGCCGGCGTCGATCCGTCGATCGGCTCGCGCCGCGAGGCCGATGCCCATCTCGCCGTGGCCCGCGCCTTTCGTGCCCGGATCGAGGGCCGCGATGAACCGGCGGCCTGGGATGCTCTCGCCCGGACGTGGGAGAGCCTCGAGCGTCCGTACCTCGTCGCCCGGGCTCGCTGGCGGCAAGCCGAGGCGGCCCTGGGTGCCGGCGAGGGCCGTGCCGGACGAGCCGCCGCCCGGGCCCCGCTCCTGGCCGCGGTCCGGCTGGCCAACGAGCTGGGTGCCGGACCCCTCCTGCGCGAGCTCGAGGAGCTGGCCCAGCGAGCCCTGATCCCGCTGCCCCAGGCCGCCGCCGGGACGATTCCGATCGAGGTCGGGGTCCGCTCCGGTGAGCCGGTCGCGATCGCGGTCGGTGCCGGCGGGGTCGGCTCTGGCGGGGCCGGCGGACGGGCCCCGGATCGAGCCTTCGAGGCGGGTCTCGACTGGGGCTCGGGCAGCGGACCGGCATCCGACGAGCGGCAGGGGCTGGCGCTGGCCTTCGTGGGCCCGGCCGAGCCGCCGCCGGGCGACACGTTCGGGCTGAGCCGGCGCGAGCGGGAGGTCCTCGTCCAGCTGGCCCAGGGCCGCACGAACCGTGAGATCGGCGAGCGCCTGTTCATCAGCCAGAAGACGGTTGGCGTCCACGTCGGCAACATCCTGGCCAAGCTGGCCGTCTCCGGCCGGGTCGAGGCCGCCGCCGTCGCGATCCGCCTGGGGCTGACCGAGACGCGCTGAGGGTCGCGCCTGCCGCGCTCGGTTTGCGCGTGCCGCGGTCGGTTTGCGCCCGAACCGCAACCCACTCGCACCCGATCCGGCGCCGCTCCTTGCCGCAGGCGGCGCGTAGGCTGCCCTGACCGTCGCGAACTGTCGCGACCGATCCAACCCTGAGCGGAGGTGCCCGATGATCCAGCCGGCCAACCGGTCCGCCTGGCCAATCCGCCGGGCCGACCCAGCTTCCGGACCGATCACCTGCGCCACCTGCGGCTGCCGCTTGAAGGTCGATGCCTTCGAGGAGTCGTGGCGCCACTTCCCGGGCAGCACCGGGCGCGACGCACGCGGTTGCCGGGTTGAGTGCGTGGGCCTGGCCCACGACGCCCACGGCCTCGCCTTCCCGGGCCGCACCGCCGGCTAGGGTTTCGGCGCCGGCCTCAGGGCCGGCAGTCGCCGGGGGATCCCGGGCTCACGATCGCAGGACCGCCTGCGGCCGGGGGACCGGACCACAGATCGATCTGCCCGCACGACAGGTTGACCCGGTTGGCGTCCCCTTTTGCGCTGGTCGCCTCGTAGTCGACGTCGCCCGCCTGTACGGAGAGCGAGACGAGCACGCGGCCTGAAGGTGATCGAACTTCGGCTCGCCACGGCAGCGGCGGCAGGAGGCTGGCGGGCACGACGGAGTCGTCGGTGCAGCCGAGGCACGTCCCTGGGTCGAGGCTGGCGATCAGCATGTTGTTCACGATCAGGCTCAGGGTCAGCGTCGTCTGGTTGTTGACCGCCAGGCTCATCGAGTCGGGTGGGACGACGCCCAGGATGTCTCCCGAAGGGTCCAGCGACAGTGCCGGAGGAGGCTCCGTCGCGCCGCCGGGGCCGCCGCTGCACCCGGCTACCAACCACGCGCCAACAAGGAACGCGCCGAGCGCTGGTGACCGCCAGCCGGTCACGTGCCTGTAGCCCCGGGCGTCAGCTGCCGAGGATCCGTTTCGCGGTCTCGAACTCGTCCTGGTAGAAATCCATCCCAACCCCCTCGATGCCTGAGCCGGCCTAGCTGGCCTCGATCCGGTAGCCGACCGAGCGTACGGCAACGACCGCCGGGCCGCCGGCCGAGGCCACCTTGGCCCGCAGCCGGGCCAGGTGCGGCTTGAGCCAGAGCAGGTCCGGATTCGGCTCGGACGGCCAGCCGGCCCGGACGAGGCGGGCGTGGGGCACCACGTCGCCCCCGGCCCGGACCAGCGCCTCGAGCAGCCGGTACTCGGTGGCGGTCAGGGGCAGCAGCTCATCGCCGACATGCGCCTCGTGGCGGCCCGGCTCGATCGTCAGGGCGCCTGCCTGGAGGGCGCTACCGCCGCCGACCGGCCCGCCGGCCGCGTCGACCCGGCGCATCACTGCGGCGATTCGGGCGAGGAGCTCCTGGCGTCCGAACGGCTTGGTCAGGTAGTCGTCGGCGCCGATGCCCAGCGCGCGGACCTTGGCCCCCTCGCCGCTCTCGCCCGACACGACCAGGATCGGCACGTTGCCCGCAGCGCGGATCTGGCCCGCCACGCTGAAGCCGTCCGGGCCGGGCATCGCCAGGTCGAGCAGGACGAGGTCGGGCGATTCCTCGCGGAAGCGCCGAACGGCGGTCAGCCCGTCATAGGCCGTGATGACCTGGTGGCCGTCCTGGCCGACCAGGGCCGTGATTGCCCCGACCATCGCGGGATCGTCGTCGACGACCAGGATCCGGAGCGGGCGGACGTTGGGCATGGGTCGTTCCTTCAGACGGCGACAGCGGCAGGCAGGGCCAGGACGAAGCGCGCGCCACTGCCGGCTGCAGGCTCACACCATAGCCGGGCGCCCATCGCCTCGGCCAGCCGGCGGGCCGCGTAGAGGCCGATCCCCGACCCCCGGGCGGTGTGCGTATCGCGCCGGGCATACGGCTCGAAGATCCGCTCGCGCCACTCGACCGGAATGCCCGGGCCCTCGTCGCTGACGCTGACCCGGACCACGCCCTCGACGAGGGTGACGTCGACCGTGATCGTAGTGTCGGGGGGCGCGTACTTTACCGCGTTCTCGATCAGGTGCTCGATGATCTGGCGCAGGCGGGGCGGGTCGGCAAGGGCCTGCCGGGGGACCTCGACATGACGCTCGACGCGATGCTGGCGGAGGAGCGGCTTGAGCTCCAGGACGAGCTCCTCGAGGAGCGCCCCGACATCGATGGGGACCAGCTCGACGGGGCTCTCCGTGCTCGGCCGGATCGAGGCCAGGATCGAGTCGACGAGCCGGTCCAGGCGGTCGACCTGGTCGATCGTGCCCTGGTACCACGCCTCGCGCTGGGCCCGGCGGGCGGGGTCGCGGCTGGGCCGGCCATCGAGCGGTGGATCGTCGGCCAGGAGGTCGGCGTAGGCCCGGACCACGGCCAGTGGCGTGCGCAGCTCGTGGGTGACCAGGGCGATCAGCTCGGTGCGCGCCTCGTCGAGGCGCTGGAGGGCCACGACCTGGGCCTCGGCATCGCGCTGCTCGCGTCCCTTCTGGACGATTCCCGCCAGCAGGTCGGCGATCGCGCTGAGATGGTCGGCATCGGCCGGGTCAAACTCGCGGTGGACCTCCGTCTGGACGTTCAGGACGCCCACGATCTGGTCATGCCACGACAGGGGCACCGACAGCATCGAGGCGATGTAGCGCTTCTGGTCCAGGCCGCGGACCCACAGGAAGTGCGGATCGTGCTTGACGTCGGCCACGATCATCGCCTTCTGGCTGGCCGCCACCCGGCCGGTGACGCCCTCGCCCAGCGGGACCCGGGCCCGGCCGATCTGGTAGCGATCCAGGCCGTTCGTCGCGGCCAGGGTCAGGTGGCTGCCATCGTGGTCGAGGAGGTAGAGCGAGCTGACGTCGGCGTGCAGCGCGTCGCGCGTCTCGTCGACGACCGTCTCGAGCAGCTCATCCCAGGTTCGGGCGGTCGTCGCCAGCCGGGCGACCCGATGCAGGAAGCGGAGCTGCCGGAGCTGCTCCTCGGGCGAGCGATGGGGGGCGGGCGCCGGGGTGACCACCCGATCATGGTACGAGAGGTGGCCGCAGCCGCCGGAGACAGCAAAAGACCCGGACGGAGGGCGTCCGGATCTCTTGCCTGTGGCCGTGGTAGCAGCGAGGTGGAGGGAGTCGCTGCGGCACTGCCGGAAACGTCAGCGGATCGGGGCACCGATCCGCGTGGACGGACGAATTACGCCCAGCGGCGACCCATCGGCAGGATGACGACGGCAAGGACGACGGGCAGCACGGTGACGCCGAGCAGCCAGGCGCGGGTCTTGATTCGGTCGATCATGTCGGAGGCACTCCGCTTGCCGGCGAGACCAGGTGGCCGTTCGCGCGCCGGTCGCGAATGGGAGCCGGAGGTTACCGGCCGAAAGAGCCACTCGCCAAGCCGGACGAAGGTACTGGTACTTCTGGCCCAGTGCGTCCCGGCACCATCGGCGGTCCAGGCCCGGATCCGGCGGCCCAGCAAGGGCGAGGTCGCGGCCTGGGCGGTAGAGTTGGGGCGAACACCAAACGAGCCCACCCTGAAAGGAAGATCGCCCGAGATGCGTCTCGTCCGACCCGCCCTGATCGCCTCTTTCGTCCTGGTGGCCTGCCTGTCCGTGGCCGGCTGCGTGTCATCGGCCGCCGCGGGCTGGACCTTTGCCCCGCCGCCCTCCGCGACGCCGGTCCCGTCGGTCAGCGGGTCGGCGGTGCCGTCCGCCGCCACCTCGGCGGCACCTGCTTCGGCGGCGACGGGCTCGGCCGCCCCCAGCGGCGGCGCGGCCGCCGACGTGACGATCAGTGCCAGCAACATCGCCTTCGAGCAGTCGTCGGTCAACGCGCCGGCGGGCAAGGCATTCACGATCCTGTTCGACAACAAGGACGCCAGCGTGCCCCACGACGTCTATATCAAGGACGCCGGCGGGACCCAGGTCTTCGCCGGGTCGATCGTCACCGGACCCGCCCAGACGACGTACAACGTGCCGTCGCTGGCCGCCGGGACGTACACCTTCTTCTGCTCGATTCACTCGAACATGACCGGCACGATGGTGGTCCAGTAGCGTCCGCTTCGGGGCAGCCGCGATGACCGACGCGATCTGCTATCGCGACAGCTACGCCCGCCAGGTCCGGGCGACCGTCGTCGCCAGCCGGCCCGCCGAATCCGATGGGGGACCGCTGATCGTCCTCGACCGGACGGTCTTCTACCCCGGTGGTGGCGGCCAGCCCGCCGATCGGGGCGTCTTCCTGCGCGCCGGCGATGGCCGGACCTGGACCGTGCGGGCCGCCCGGCGTGACGGGAGCGACATCGTCCATGAGCTCGAACCGGCCGGCGGCGAGCCGCCCCAGCCGGGCGACGAGCTCGAGGTCGATCTCGACTGGCCCCGCCGCCACCTGCTGATGCGGACCCATACGGCCCTCCATGCCCTGTGCGGGGTGGTCTGGCGCGACTACGGGGCGCAGGTCACGGGCGGCAACATGGAGCCCGGCGCCGCCCGGATGGACTTCGAGTTCGAGCACATGCAGGCCGGCCTCGTCGAGGCGATCGAGACGACGGTCAACGCCGAGCTCGCGCGCGGCCGGGACATCCGGGTCAACGTCCTGCCCCGTGACGAGGCCTTCGCGATCCCCGACCTGATCCGGACCAAGATCAACCTGCTGCCGCCGGGGATCGCCGAGATCCGGACGATCGAGATCGTCGGCCTCGACCTGCAGGCCGACGGCGGCACCCACGTGGCCAACACGGCCGAGGTCGGCCAGATCCGGGTGACCGGCTACGAGTCGAAGGGCCGGATCAACAAGCGGATCCGGATCGCCCTGCTCGACCCGGCCTGATCGCGGGAGCGGATTGCCCGACCGGACAGCTGCGCCGCTCCGGGTATACTCCACGTCCGCCTCCAGCCCCCGCGATTCGCTGCGGCGCGCGCCCAACTCGTGCCGCGCAGCCAGGACCCGCTCGAAGGAACCGCCCGGCACATGTTCGACCGCCTCCTCGGCCTCTTCTCCCGCGATATCGGGATCGATCTCGGGACCGCCAATACGCTGGTCCATGTCCGAAACCGCGGGATCGTGATCAGCGAGCCGAGCGTGGTGGCGATCGAGGCCAAGACCAAGAAGGTCCTGGCCATCGGGGCCGAGGCCAAGCGGATGGTCGGCCGGACGCCGGCCTCGATCATTGCCGTCCGGCCCCTGCGCGACGGCGTGATCAGCGACTTCGACGTGACCGAGCAGATGATCAAGTACTTCGTCAACCGGGTCCACGATCGCGTAGGCCTGATTCCCCGGCCGCGGATGCTCCTGGGCGTGCCGTCGGGGGTCACCGAGGTCGAGAAGCGGGCCGTCCGCGACGCCGCCCTGAACGCGGGCGCCCGCTGGGCCCGCCTGATCGAGGAGCCGATGGCCGCTGCGATCGGGGCCGGCCTGCCGGTCAGTGAGCCGTCGGGCAGCCTGATCGTCGACATCGGCGGCGGGACGACCGAGGTTGCCGTGATCAGCCTTGGGGGGATCGTCATCGCCCGGAGCATCCGGATCGGCGGCGACGAGATGGACCAGGACATCGTCACCTTCGCCCGGCGCGAGTACAACCTGTTCCTCGGCGAGCGGACGGCCGAGGACATCAAGATCGCGATCGCCTCGGCCTATCCCGGCGAGTGGGACGCCCAGCGCGTCGTCCTGCGTGGGCGCGACCTGCTCACCGGCCTGCCCCGCAGCGTCGAGGTGGGCGCGGACCAGATTCGCGAGGCGATCGAGCCGTCCGTCCAGCAGATCGTCGATACGATCAAGGACACGATCGAGGAGACGCCGCCCGAGCTGGTCGCCGACATCATGGACCAGGGCATCGTCCTGGCCGGCGGCGGGGCGCTCCTGGCCGGGCTCGATCAGCGGATCGCCGAGGCAACCCAGATGCCGGTCCATATCGCCGACGATCCCCTGACCTGCGTCGCCCGGGGCACCGGCGTTGTCCTGGAGGAGCTTGCGACGAACCCGGCGATGCAGCGGGTGCTGGTCGCCGACACCTATGCCCGCGCCCCGCGCTGACCGTCGCCGGCCGGGCCGCCCGCGATGACCGCCCTGCTCAACGACCGGCGCACCCGCCGGCGCTCGATCACCTACGTCGTCCTGCTGGTGACCTGCCTGGTGCTGATGGTCTTCTCGTCCAGCCCGCCCATCCAGGAGCTCCAGCGCGGCGTCGCGTTCGCCTTCAAGCCGGTCCAGACCGCGGTCGATTCGGTCGCCCAGGGGATCGGCTCGGTGGTCGCCACGATCGGTGAGATCGACACCCTGCGCAAGACGAACGACCAGCTTGCGACCGAGAATGCGACGCTCCAGGCCCAGAACGCCCAGGCCCAGGAGCTTGAGCGCGAGAACCAGATCCTGACCGGCCTGCTCAAGGTCCAGTCGAGCCTGGGCTACACCTCGATCGGGGCGACGGTGATCGGACGGGAGACCTCCGAATTCCGGCGGGTGATCACCCTCGACGTGGGCACCGACCGCGGGATCTCGGTCGGTGACGTGGTCGTGGCCGAGGGCGGCGCGCTGGCCGGCCGGGTGACCGACGTGACCGGCGACACGGCCAGCGTCCTGCTGATCAACGACACCACCTCGACCGTCATCGGGCAGCTGGCCACCAACGCGGCCACCGGCTCGGTGATCGGCCAGCTGGGCGGCGTCCTGGTGATGGAGAACATCGACTCGACCGAGCGGGTCCAGATCAACGACCAGGTCGTGACCGCCGGGATCGACCTGGGCAACGGTGTCCGCTCGCCGTTCCCCAAGGGCCTCGTGATCGGCACGGTGGTCGACGACCAGCGCGATGCGAACGCCGTGGTCCAGACCGCGTTCATCGAGCCAGCCGTCGATCTCGACAAGCTCGAATACGTCCTGGTGATCACCAACTACAAGGGCGGCCTGCCGCCGATCGACCAGCAGGCGGTGCCCTGTCCGACGGGCTCGGCCACTCTGCCGGTCGGCGAGCAGCCCTGCCTGTCCGCGAGCCCGGCACCCACGAGCGGTCCGTGACGGCTAGGCTTCCAGCCATGAGCGGTCAGGTGGCACGACGCCGGTCAGGCGAGCGCCGGTCGGGAGGGCACCGGGCATGAAGGGGATCGTCCTCGCCGGCGGGACGGCCACCCGGTTGTTTCCGCTGACCATCGTCACCAACAAGCACCTCCTGCCGATCTTCGACCGGCCGATGATCTACTACCCGATCGCGACCCTGGCCGGGATGGGCATCCGGGAGGTGATGGTCATCGTCGGCGGCAAGAGCGTCGGCGACGTGGTCGAGCTGCTGGCCGACGGCTCCCACTTCGGGCTCGACCTGACCTATCGCTACCAGCACGGCGCCCTGGGCATCGCCCACGCCATCGGGCTGGCCCGCGACTTCGTGGGCGACGAGGCGTTCTGCTGCGTCCTGGGCGACAACATCCTGCTCGGGGACCCGCTGGCGCCGGTCGCCGCGGAGTTCGAGGCCGGGGCGTATGGCGCGGGCACCCTGCTGTATCGGGTGCCCGATCCCGAGCGGTTCGGGGTCGCCGAGTTCGGGCCGGACGGCGCGCTGATCGGCTTCGAGGAGAAGCCCGCGGCGCCCAAGAGCGACCTGATCCCGATCGGGGTCTACTTCCTGCGCCCCGAGGCATTCGACGTGATCGACCGGCTGGCGCCGTCGGGCCGGGGTGAATTCGAGATCACCGACGTGCTCAACCACTACATCCCGGACGGCGGCCTGTACACCAAGGTCTATGCCGGCGACTGGGCCGACGCGGGCACGGTGCCCTCGCTCATGCGCGCGGCGGCGCTCGCCGCGGACAACGACGCGGCCGGCCGGCTCAGCCCAGCGCCCCAGCGCCCGGGCCGCTAGATGGCCCGATGAGCGCGGTCGACCGGCTGCGCCCGGGCTCGACCCTGCTGGTGACCGGCGGTGCCGGGTTCATCGGCTCGTGCTTCGTGCGCGACATCCTGGGCCGCGACGACGGCACCCGGATCACCGTCCTCGACACGCTGACCTACGCTGGCAATGAGGCCAACCTCCAGCCCGTCCTCGACGATCCCGCCCAGGCTGCCCGGCTGCGCTTCGTGCGCGGCGATATCGCCGATCCGGCCATGGTCCGGCCGCTCGTCGCCGAGGCCGACGCCGTGGTCAACTTCGCCGCCGAGTCGCACGTCGATCGCTCGATCCTCGATCCCGAGGCGTTCCTGCGGACCGGGGTGATCGGGGTCCACGTCCTGCTCGATGCCTGCCGGGCACAGGCGGCCGCCCTGGCCGCCGGCGAGCGGCGCACAGCGGGGGGCGACCCACGGCCGGCGCCGCGCTACCTGCAGGTCAGCACCGACGAGGTGTACGGCTCGGTCGAATCCGGCCGGTCGGTCGAATCGGACGCGCTCGCCCCGCGCTCGCCGTACTCGGCGGCCAAGGCATCGGGCGAGCTGCTCGTCCGGAGCTACGTCGTGACCCACGGCGTGGACGCCGTGGTGACCCGCGGCTCGAACACCTACGGGCCCTACCACCACCCCGAGAAGCTGATCCCGCTGTTCATCACCAACGCCCTCGACGACCGGCCCCTGCCGCTCTACGGCGACGGCCTCCAGCAGCGCGACTGGCTGTACGTGTCCGATCACGCCGGGGCCATCGAGTGCGTCCTGCGCCGCGGCGAGAGCGGTGAGACGTACAACATCCCGGGCTCGGCCGAGCTGACCAACCGGGAGGTCGTCCGGCAGCTGCTCGACGCCCTGGGCAAGCCCTGGTCGCTGGTCCGGACCGTGGAGGACCGCCCCGGCCACGACCGTCGCTACGCCCTCGACGGCTCGAAGCTGGCCGCCCTCGGCTGGCGCAACCAGGTCGACTTCGTCGACGGCCTGCGCCGGACGGTCGACTGGTTCCAGGCCAATGAGGGCTGGTGGCGGGCGATCAAGGGTGGCGATTGGGACGCCTATTACGAACGCCAGTACGGGCGCCGCCTGGCCGGCTCCGAAGCCGCCGGTCCGGAACCGGCTCACCCGGCTGGCTGACATGCGGGTGGCCGTCACCGGAGCGGGCGGGCGGCTGGGCCGGGCGGTCGTGGCCGCGCTCGCCGAAGCACCCTTCACGGGAATCTCGGGCCCGCTTGCCTGGCGCCGGCCCGCCTACGACCTCGATGATCCGGGCAGCGTCGCCGGGCTGATCGCCCGCGACCGGCCCGAGGTGATCGTCCACGCAGCGGCCTGGACCGACGTCGATGGTTGCGCCCGGGACCCGGAGCTCGCCCAGCGGCGCAATGGCGATGCGGTCGAAGTCCTGGCCGGGGCGGCGGCCGAGGCCGGCGTGGACCTGATCCTGGTCTCGACCAACGAGGTCTTCGACGGCCGGCGGACCGACGGCCTGGGCTACACGCCCGCCGACGTCCCCAATCCGATCAACGCCTACGGTGCGAGCAAGCTCGCCGGGGAGCGGGCGGCGAGTGCGGCGTTCGCGGCGCCCGGCCGGCCGGCGGGGCTGGCGATCGTACGTACGGCCTGGCTCTACGGCCCGCCCGGCAACGACTTCCCGGAGAAGATCGCCCGGGCCGCCGAGCGTGCCCGAGCGGCCGGCGAGGCCCTCCGCGTGGTCGGAGACGAGACCGGCAGCCCGACCTC
This sequence comes from Candidatus Limnocylindrales bacterium, assembly GCA_035308745.1. GTDB lineage: Bacteria > Chloroflexota > Limnocylindria > Limnocylindrales > CSP1-4 > Palsa-1033. The sequence continues at coordinate 18,861 of DATGGC010000016.1, forward strand.
CACGACCGACCTGGCCGATGCGATCGTGGAGCTGATTGGCGCGGGCGGGCCGCTGGGCGGCATCCAGCACATCGTCAACGGCGGCGCTGTGACCCGCGCAGGCTGGGCCCGGGCGGTGCTGGCCGGGCTGGCCATCGAGGTCTCGATCGAGGAGGTTCCCGCCGCGACCTGGGTCCGGGCGTCGACGCCCCCGGCCTGGGCCGTCCTCGATCCGACGCCGCTGCCGTCGGGCGAGCCCCTCCGGCCGTGGCCCGCGGCCCTGGCCGACCAGCTGCCGGCCCTCCGGCGGCGGCTCCTGAGCGTACCGGCATGAGCGACGATCCCAGCCGAGCGGCGTCGCGCCTGCCCGGCGTGCGCTGGTCGGGGATTGCCCGCCATGGTGATTCGCGGGGCTCGTTCCGGGAGCTGTGGCGGGCGTCGGCCGGCTTCGAGCTCGAGCCGCGCTGGACCGGCGCCGAGGACGCCCGGTTCGTGCAGGCCAACCTGTCAACCTCGGATGCCGGCGTCCTGCGCGGCCTGCACTATCACCGCCGCCAGCTCGATCACTGGATCGTGGCTTCGGGCCGGGCCTTCGTGGCCCTGGTCGATGTCCGGCCGGCGCTCGCTGGCCAAGGCCCGGCTGTCGTCGAGACCCGCGAGCTCGCGGCCGACGGCACGGTCACCATCCCGACCGGCGTCGCCCACGGCTTCCTGGCCCTCGAGCCGCTCCAGCTGATCTACCTCGTCACCAACGAGTACGACGGCTCGGACGAGCTCGGCTTCGCCTGGGACGATCCGGCCGTCGGCGTCGAATGGCCGCCCTGTCCGACCTCGGCCGGCCGGCCGATCCTGTCCGAGCGGGACCAGCGCAACCCCAGCCTGGCCCAGCTGATCGAGCGCCTCCGGCCCTGAAGCCGGTGCGCGCAGGCCCCACGATCGATTAGGGTGGCGGTGCGCGGAACCGCGCCTGAACCACCCAGGAGTCCACCGCACTGCGCCTGACCGGGCCGCACCGACCGGCCCCTCAGACGTTGGGGCCATCCGGGCCCGGGACCATGTCGGCATTGAGTCGGGCCACCCCATCCGGGAGTCTGGGGTTGCCCTCCAACTGATCGGCGCGCAGGCGTTGCCTTCGCCGGTCCCTGGAAGCTCGGAGACTCCCATTGCGCAAGCTGCTCGCCTCGCTCTCCATCGCCTGCCTGATCGGCATGGCGGTCGCCGTCCCGGCCTCGGCCACGACCCTGTCCAACGCCAAGATCGTGATCATCGTCGGCCCGGTCGAGGGCACGACCCCGTCCTACATCGCGGATGCCAACGACACAGCCGCCGTGGCCCGCGAGTACAGCTCGAACGTGCTCACGTTCTACTCGCCCAACGCCACCTGGTCGAAGGTCGAGCCGGCGCTCCAGGGTGCCTCGATCGTCGTCTACTTCGGCCACGGTAACGGCTGGCCGAGCCCGTACACGCCGTTCCAGGAGAACACCAAGGACGGCCTCGGGCTGAATGGCACGGCCAACGCCGGCAACTCGAACGTCAAGTACTACGGCGCGAACTACCTGGCCCAGGACGTCAAGCTGGCCCCCAACGCGGTCGTGATCCTCGGCCACCTGTGCTACTCGGCCGGGAACTCGGAGAGCGGCAATCCGGCGCCGACGATGGCCGTCGCCCAGGAGCGGGTCGACAACATGGGCGCTGGCTGGCGGGCGAGTGGCGCCCGGGCGGTCATCTCCGAGCCCTACTCGAACGAGGCCGGCTGGTACATCCAGAGCTTGTTCACGACCCACCAGACGATCGGCGCCCTGTGGCTGAGCGCTCCCAACTTCAACGACAACGTCACCTCGATGAACTCCGTGCGCACCAGCTGGGCCACCGTCCAGCTCGACCCGAACCCGCACGTGTCAGGCAACGAGAAGTTCCAGCGCGCGATCAGCGGCGACATGAGCCTGACCACCGATGCGGTCGTGGGCACGCCGATCCCGTCGCCGTACAGCCCCGTGTCGTTGACCGCGCCGGGCGTGACGATGCGCGGCCAGAGCGTCTCGGTCCTGGTGTTCCACCCCCAGACGCGCTGACCACCGGGCACCGGCCGGGCCCCTAAACTGGGCCCATGGCCTCCACCCCCCGACCTGGTCCGTGGGTCGTCCTGCCGACGTACAACGAGGCCGAGAATCTGGCCGGCATCAGCGCCGCGATCCTGGCGGCCCTGCCGGCGGCGACCCTGCTGATCGTCGACGACGGCTCGCCCGACGGGACCGGCACCCTGGCCGACGGCCTGGCCGCGGCCGATCCCCGCGTCCAGGTTCGCCATCGGGCCTCGAAGCAGGGCCTCGGCCGAGCCTACCTCGATGGCTTCCAGGTGGCCCTCGACGGCGCCGCCGACCTGGTGATCCAGATGGATGCCGACTGGTCCCATGATCCGGCCAGCCTGCCCGACCTGGCCGGCCCGATCGAAGCCGGCACTGCCGACCTGGTGATCGGCTCGCGCTACGTTGCCGGCGGCGGCGTCGTCGACTGGGGGCCGGTCCGGCGGGTCATCTCGCGCGGTGGCAGCCTCTTCGCCCGCTCGGTCCTGGGCCTGTCGCCCCATGACCTGACCGGCGGCTTCAAGGCCTGGCGTGCACCGACCCTGGGCGACATCCCGTTCGACGGGATCCACGCCGGCGGCTACGTCTTCCAGATCGAGATGACCTTTCGGGCCAGCCGCCGGGGGGCCCGGGTACGCGAGATCCCGATCACGTTCCGCGACCGGCGGGCCGGCCACTCGAAGATGTCGCGGCGGATCATCGGCGAGGCCCTGATCGTCGTCCTCCAGCTGCGCTGGGACGAGCTCCGCGGCCGGGGCCCGCGGTCGACCCGCCGCGGGGCGTGACCAGCACCCGGCTGACCGGGAGCGGTCCGGATCCGCTCGGCCTGCGGGTGGTCATGGATACCCGGCCGCTCGAGGACCCGGCCCGGGCGCCGACGACCGCGCTGTACCTGGGCGAGCTGCTGGCGGCCTACGACGCCGAGCCGATCGAGGGCGAATCGTTCGCGTTCCTGGTCGGCCTCCAGCGGCCAGGCCCGACCGAGGCGTTCGCCCGCCTGGACGTGGCCGCCCGACGGCGGATCCCGCCCAGCCACCTCCTCCGGTCGGGGGCCCTGACGGTCGATCCATTCCTGCTCCGGGGCGCGTCAATCGGATCGGCCTGGTGGGCCGACCAGGGCGGTGCGGCGGGCGCCGTCTTCCATACGGCCGCGGGAGCGATTCCGATCGGCTCGCGGCTGCCGGTGGTGGTGACCCTGCTCGACCTGGCCCCTTGGGAGCTGCCCGCGGTCTACCAGCGCAGCCCGGCGGCAGCCTTCGGCCAGCGCCTGCGCGGCCGGATCCTGCGCAGCGCGGCGGCGGTCATCGTCGGCAGCGAGGCGACGGCGGCCGCCGTGCGCAGCCTGCTCCACGTCAGCCCCGAGCGGATCGTCGTCGTGCCCCTCGCCGCCCGGGCCGCGTTCCAGCCGGCGCTGCCCGGTGGCGCGGCGGTCGGGCCGACCCGCGGCAGCCGGCGTCGGGCCGCCGGCGGCGACGAGCCGGCCGATCCGCGCTCGGATCGCGAGCGGCTGGGCCTGCCCCAGCGCTATCTCGTCTACTCCGGCCGCTACGACGCCCGCCAGGACCTGGGCTCGCTGATCGGGGCGCTCGGCCGGCTGTCCGCGACGGGCCGTCCGGCCGGATTGGATCCGGCGATCGCCTGGCCGCCCCGGGTCCTGCTGATCGGTGCCTCGCCCGACGACCGGGCGGCGCTCGCCCGGGCCACCGCCCGTCAGGGCGTGGGCGACCTGCTGGCCTATGCCCCGGCGATGGCCGAGGACCGGATGGCCGCCCTCGTCGCCGGGGCGCGGGCCGCGATCCTGCCCTCGATCAGCGAGGCCGCCGGGCTGCCCGCGATCGAGGCGATCGCCGCCGGCACGCCGGTGATCGCGAGTGCCGTCGGCGCCCTGCCCGAGATCGTGGGCGGTGCCGGGATCCTGGTCGAGCCGCGCGATCCGGACCGGCTCGCGGCGGCCATCGCGACCGCCTGGACCGAGGACGGCCTGTGGGATCGCCTGCGAGCCGAGGCGCTCAGCCGCTCGGGACCCAATCGCCGGTCATGGGCCGACGTCGCCCGGGCGACCCGGGTCGTCTACACCGATGTCGGCGCGCGGCGCTCGCCCGAGGACGAGGTCACCGGCATCTGATCGCCGGCCGGCCGGGCTACGGGCTGGCCGACGGGACCGGCGAGGGCGAGACCGGCGGCGGCGGGGTGCCGTCGTGGACGGTGACCGTCGTGCCCCAGGTCACGACGTTCACGAAGGTCTGGCCCACGGTGAGGCTGATCAGGTTGCCCTTCGAGTCGTAGAACAGGGTCGGCCCGCTGGTCGTCTTCTTGCGCCAGGTGCCTTTGATCGTGTGGCCGTCCTGAGCGATCCAGGCCGGGCCGCTGCCGATGATCGTGGCCTCCAGGCGGTGCTTGTACGGCTCGCCGTCGTTCAGCGGCCCGAAGTGCATCCACATCACGATCACGTTGGTCGGCGCGATCCGGACCTTGTTGTCGGCGTCCTTCTGGGCGCCTTCGACGCTGACCGTCCGCAGGTAGGTGTTGGTCGAGCGGCTGTAGCTGTACTTGATCGCGTTCTGGGGGTAGGCGAAGGCGATCGTGCCGCCGACCGGCCGGTCCTCGAGGGGCGTGGGCGGATTGAACGTCCAGATCGCCTTGGGCGCGGCGGTGGCGTGCTCGATCCCCGCCAGCTGGCGGAGCTGCTTGCCGGTCGTGTACAGGTTATGGGGTGGCGGCCGAGTGGTCCGCCGGAAGTAGGGGCCGTAGCGGAACTCGTCGGCGTTGTACACCAGCTGGCCGTTGCCCGAGGAGCGCAGGGTGCTCAGGGCCTGGGGCGAGCCGCCGGCGTGGACGTAGAGCGCCTTGTACTCCGAGGCCCAGGCAATGAAGTAGTAGCGGGCGCTGCGGACCGGCCCGACGTTGGTTGGG
>DATGGC010000017.1:0-11351 GCA_035308745.1 Candidatus Limnocylindrales bacterium
GGCGGCTGACCCTGGGGATCCGCGGCCGGCCCCAGGCTCGGCGGTCGGCCCCAGGCTCGGCGGCTGACCCTGGGGATCCGTGGGCGGCCCTCCAGGCTCGGCGGTCCGCCCCAGGCTCGGCGGCTGACCCTGGGGATCCGCGGGCGGCCCTCCATTGTCAAATTCCACCCACAGCCGCCTTATGGTCGGTTTTGGTTCGGGATCGGTCCTCCGCGCCACGATTCGGCTCGCGGCCACGCTCAGCGGAGGTGCTCCGGGTCGAGCCAGGCCCGAAATCGCGAGTCTTTTCGCCCATAGCGCGGCTGGGGGTGGAATCTGTCAAAGAACGACTCGCGAGCGCCGGCCTGAATCCGGCTCCGACTCGCGAGCGCCGGCCCGAATCCGGCTCCGGGTCGCGCCGCGACGCGCCCCGACGCGCCGCGACTCATGCCGCGACCCGCCGCCGCTCAGCCCAGGAGCGACGCGCTCGGCTGGTCCGGGCGGCGCTGCTCGCGGCCGAGGAGCGTCGGGCCAACCAGGAACCGCGACCCCAGGTACAGGGCAAAGCTGATCGACGTCACGTACACGCTGACCGCCACGTTCGTGACCAGCGCCAGCAGGATCCCGCCCAGGACGCAGGTCAGGGCGATCGCGACGCTGTACACGGCCGCCCGCCCTGGCCGAGCCGTCAGTCGCTCCGCTGAGGCGCCAGGTGTGATCAGCAGGGTCAGGATCAGCAGGACCCCCACGACCTGGACGGCCTCGGCGACCGCGGCGGCCATGATCAGCAGGAAGACGATTGCCAGCCCGCGGACCGGCACGCCGCGGGCTTCGGCGACCTCGGGATCGACCGTCGCGAAGGTCAGGGGTCGGTACACGATCGCCAGGGTGACCAGGGTGAACGCCCCGATGACCAGCAGCAGCACCACGTCGGACCGGCTCACTCCGGTGATCGTCCCGAACAGGATGGCAATGGCCTCAGTCGCGTAGTGCGGATAGAGGGTCAGGAACAGCACGCCAAGCCCGAGCCCAAAGGCCATCACGACCCCGACCACCGCGTCGCGCTCCCGGACGCGGACCCCGAGGGTGCCGATGAACAGGGCCGTGATCGTCGTGCCGGCCATCAGGCCGATGACCGGCGAGACGCCGACCAGGATCGCGCCGGCCGACCCGGTGAAACCGAGCTCGGCCAGGGCATGGACGGCGAACGCCATGTTCCGGGCCACGACGAAACGGCTGACGATCCCGGACACGACCGCGATCACGATCCCGGCCGCGATCGCGTTCTGGACGAACGGGTAGCCGAGCAGGTGGATCAGCTGGTCCATCAGGGCAACTTCCGGCCGCCGGGGCCGGTCCCAGCGCCGCCGCCCGCGGACCCGCCTGCGTGGATCTCGGGCAGGTGGTGGGGCTCCTCGAGCTCGAAGCCCGACCCCGTCGACTCGCTCACGACCAGGATCCGGCCGTGGACCCGCATCACGTCGACATGCGAGCCGTACAGGTCCGACATCCGCTCCGAGGTCAGCACCTCGTCCGGCGTCCCCGCCGCCCAGCGGCCGTTGACCACGAACAGCACCCGGTCGACGAGGTTCAGGATCGGGTTGACGTCGTGGGTCACGAACAGGACGGTCCGCCCCGTGCGCTTCTGCCAGCCGCCGATCAGGTCGGTGATCTCCTGCTGGTGGTGGAGGTCGAGGCTGGCCAGCGGCTCGTCGCACAACAGCAGGCTCGGATCGCCGACGATTGCCTGGGCGATGCGCAAGCGCTGCTGCTCGCCGCCGGACAGCCGGCCGATCGGTGCATCGGCGTAGGGCGTCGCCTCGACTGCCTCGATCACCTCGCTGACCCGCTGCCGATCAGCGCGGGATGGCCGGCCCACGCCCCATCGATGACCGTCGATCCCCAGCTGGACGAGGTCCCGGCCGCGGAGCGGCAGGTCCTGGTCGAACGACTGGTGCTGGGGCACGTAGCCAATCCCGGGATTGCCCCGCCGCGGCGGCTGGCCGAGCACCTCGACCGACCCACCCGACAGCGGCGTGAGGCCCAGGATCACCCGCAGGAGCGAGGTCTTCCCGGAGCCGTTGGGACCCAGGATCGCCACGAACGAAGGTTCCTGGAATTCGAGCGACAGGTCGGTCCAGACCCGCCGGTCGTGATAGTCGAGGGTGGCCTGGTCGAAGCGGACCGAGATCCGCGGGTCGGCCTCAGCCACCGGGCTCAGCCGCCACCGCCGAGGGCCTGATCGAGCTGATCGAGCTGGCCCAGCTGCCAGCTGACGTAGTCGGAATATGCCGCCGGGATCGTCTCGGCGACGCCGACCACCGGGATCCCGTTGGCCACCGCCAGGTCGTGCATCTGGGTCGTGATCGGCGAGGTGACCTGGCTGTTGTACAGGAGGACCTTGACCTGCTTGCCGGTCAGCAGGTCACTCTCCGCGGCGACGTCGGCCGGCGCTGGGTCGGTGCCGTCCTCGATCGACTTCTGGAAGCCCTCCGGGGTCAGGACCCGGAGGCCGATCGCCGCGGCGAGGTAGCCCGCGACCGGCTCAGTGAAGGCGACCGGCGTGCCGCCGAAGTGGGTCTTCATCGCGGCGATCTTAGCCGTGACCGGTTGGAGCGAAGCGACGTAGAGCGCCTCGCGCGCGTTGAAGTAGAACGCGTTGCCCGGGTCGATCGCGTCGAGCGCCGCGGCGACCTTGGCGGCGACCGCCGGCATCGTCGCCGGGTCATACCAGATATGGGCGTTCGCCCCGTCGGCCAGGCCGAGCAGCTGTTGGACGTTGATCACGGACCGGCTCGAGCTGGGCGAGGCGGCCAGCAGCTTGTCCATGAACGCGTCGTAGCCAAGCCCGTTGACGATCACGAGTTGCGCGTCGGCGACGGCCAGCGCCGCCTGGGTGCTGCTTTCGAAGGCATGCGGATCGGCGTTCGGGTCGTTGAGCAGGCTCGTCGCGGTCACCCGCGCGCCGCCGATCTGGGCGAGCAGGTCGGCATAGAAGTTCTCGGTCCCCAGGACGGGAATCGGCGCGGCGCTCCCGGCCGGCGACGGGCCGCCCAGCGGCGGGACGGTGGGAACGGGCGAAGCCGGGCTCGCCGGTGCGCAGGCCGCCAGCCCGCCGGCCAGGAAACTCGCGGACAGGATCCCGATGGCAACCGGATTCAGTCTCAACAGTCGGAGCGTCATGGATGTCCCCTTGCGACTCGCCGCAACGATACTAAGTGAGACTGGGTATCGTCAACAGTCGATCGGGACCGTGTCGAAACCGTGGTATCGTCGAGCCATGAGCGACCCCTCGACGATCGTGACCGTGCTGGACCGGGCCGGCTACCGGCTGACCGAGCCGCGCCGCGTGGTGGCCAGCCTGATTGCCGATCGCGACGGCCATTTCACGGCCGCCGAGCTGGTCGATGACGCTCGCGCCCGGCGGCTTGATGTCGGCCGGGCCACGATCTTCCGGGCGCTGGAGCTGTTCACCGAGCTCAACGCGGTCGAGCGGGTTGATCTGCCCAGCGGCGAGCACGCCTACGTCGAGTGCGAGCCGGTCCACCACCATCACGTGATCTGCTCGCAGTGCGCCCGGACCACCGAGGTGGTGGCCTGCGGCATGCCGGCCGTCGCCCGCGAGGTGGGCAAGGCGACCGGGTTCAAGATCCAATCGCATCGCCTGGAGCTGTTCGGGATCTGCCCGGACTGCCAGGCAGCGAACAGCCGGCGCGGCTGAGCCGGATCGGATACGGCCCCGCGATTCCCGGCCAGCCCCCGCCACCCGGACCAGCTTCTCGCCGCCGCAAGCGCCAGCAGCAGCGTGTCCAGACCGCCGTCCGGCCGCCGGAGCGCCTGAAGGGCGCGCCGCGCCGTCGCCCGGTCCAGCCGGTGGGCCGGCCCCTGTGGCAGAACCCGACCGCGATCACGACTGTCCTGGCGATCATCGCCACGATCGTCCTGATCATCGTGGTCAACTCGAAGCCCGCGGTGAGCACCAACCCGGCCGTCCTCAACCCACCGGCCAACCCGGTCGCCGCCTCGATTCCGCGCCAGGGCACGATCCTGGGATCGCCCTCGGCGCCCGTCAGGGTCGATGCCTGGGAGGACTTCCAGTGCCCCTACTGCCAGATCTGGACGATCCAGTGGGAGCCGCACGTGGTCGATGACTTCGTGGCCACCGGCGTCGTCCGCTACCAGTTCCACGATTTCTCGTTCATCGGCTCGGGCCACACGCCCGACGAATCGCTCGACGCGGCGGTGGCCGCGTCGTGTGCCAGTGACCAGGGCAAGTTCTGGCCGTATCACGACTGGCTGTACGCCAACCAGAATCCTGCCGGCGAGAACCAGGGCTGGTTCGTCCGGTCACGGCTGGATGCGATCGCCCAGAAGGTCGGCCTCGACCAGGCCACCTTCGATACCTGCCTGGCCGACCCGGCCAAGCCGGCGGCCATCCAGGCCGAGCAACGCGCCGGGGCAGCGCTGGGGGTCACGGCCACCCCGGCCATCTTCGTCGACGGCAAGCTCCAGACCCTGACGACCTATCCCGACTTCGCGGCGGCCATTCGCGCGCTGGCTTCCGCGCCGGCCGCGTCCTCGAGCGCCTCGAGCTCGCCGTGACAGCCGGTCGGCGGGGCCTGCTGGCCACCGGCCTGGCGCTGATCGGCCTGCTGATTGCCGCCTACCTGAGCTGGACCCGGCTGACGGGAGGCCTGCCGGTCTGCGGTCCGCTCCACGGCTGCGAGACGGTCGCCCTCAGCTCGTACAGCGAGATCGCCGGCATCCCGGTCGCCATCCTCGGCCTGGCCTTCTCGCTCGTGCTCGTCGCGCTGAGCCTGGCCTGGTGGCGGCTGGCCGATCGGCGAGCGCTGCTCGGGCTGTACGGCCTGGGCCTGCTCGGGGTGCTCTTCGTGGCCTACCTGACCTACCTGGAGCTGTTCGTCATCGGCGCGGTCTGCGTCTGGTGCGCGGCCTACGCGGTGACCATCGTGGGCGGCTGGATCACAGCCGCGCTCAGCCTGCGGCAATCCGCCCCCGGCTCCTGACGACGTCGCCGGGTCCCAACCGGTGCAGGACGTTCGGTCGATCTTGGATGGCCACGAGGCCGACTAGGCTGCGAGAATGGCTGCCATGGCGACTGGTCCCAAAGACAAGCTTCCACTCGAGCCGGCGTCGCACCTGATCGCGGACACGCCACAGGGCGCCTATGTCTCGTGCCCCAACTGCGGCCGCCCGGTCGCCGACGGGCTCGTCCGCTGCAGCGGTTGCGGGATGCGGATCCTGATGGGCGTCGCCGCGTCGCGGGCGCTCCTGTTCCTGACCACCGGCGCCGTCCTTGGCCTGTTGGTCGGCGGCCTGTCCGTGGGCTGGCTGATGGGCATCACCCGGCCGGTCGTCGGCCCGCCCGTTGCCGCGGCGGCAACCTCCCTGGCCACGTCCCACCCGGCGCCGGCCAGCGCCGAGCCGTCGTCGGGCCCGGCATCGGCGGTCGATCCGATCGCGGCGAGTGCCCTGCGCCAGATCGCCTCGACCGATGCTCAGCTGGCCGGCTCGCTGTCATCGCTCAAGCATGAGCTCCAGGCCCGCACGATCGACACCGGCGCGATCTCGTCGACGCTGCGCCAGATGTCTGCGGCCGCCACCTACGGCGCCTCGGTCGTCGGCTATCTGAGTGCCTGGTCCGACGCGGCCGATGTGCAGGGCAATGTCGGCCGCCTGTACGAGCAGGTCCGGGCGATCGCAGCCCGCGGCCTGGCGGCCAATCTGGCCAGCAGCGCTTCGTACAAGAATGCCGGGGACCAGCTGGTGGTCGCCCTCGACGTCCTGCAGGCCAATCGGGCGGCCGAGTTCGCGCTTGGCGACAGCGCCGGAATCAACCTGCCCGGAGCGCCCACCCCGGCCGCCGGCTCGGAGCCGAGCCCGACCGCCTCGAACTAGGCGTCGCCGGTCCTGGTCGCCGGGACCTAGCTGCCCGGGGCGTAGCCCGTCAGCTCGACATAACCCTGGCCGCCGATCGCCTGGCCGGCGTGGACTGCCTGGACGACCTGCGAGCCCTCCCAGTAGATCACCCCGGTCGTGGCCCGGGTGTCGAGCTCCTGGCCGGCGACCGTCGGCCGGAGGCTGATCTGGAGCGCCTGGCCGGGGATCGACACGGTCCAGCCGGCGGGATACGTGACGCCGGTCAGGGGCGAGGTCCAGTGGGCCGTGGCCTGCACGCTGAATGCGCTCCGGTCCAGGTGGGACGCCCGGCCGGAGGCATCGACGAGTGTCCCGTAGACCAGCGCGTCCGTGCCGTCCGCTGCGCGGACGAGCGAGATGGTCAAGTCCGTGCCGTCGGCCAGGTTGACCGCGAACCAGTCCCAGCCGCCGCCTCCGACGGCGATGAAGTCGCCCCACTGGTGGTCGAACCAGGCCGTCCCGTCGACCTGCAGGGCGTGCCCGTCGACATCGATCGTGCCGGTGACCAGCAGGTCGGTCCGCGAGTAGTAGTACGAGCCGCCCGCCGGCCCGAAATCGATCCAGCCGCTGCCGCCCTCGAGCACCGCGGGCTTGGCCGACGTGAGGGTCAGGTCCAGGCCCAGGCCGGCGGGCACACCGGCGGTTGTGGCCTCGGCCGGCGAGAGCTGCGCCGCGAGGTGGTCGTTGCCGCCGACCCCGGCCATCGTCCAGGGCGGCCGGCCGGCCGTGGACGGGTCGGTGGGATCGGGGCCCAGGTCGAGCGCGAAGCCTCGCCCTGGGCCGGGAACCTGGTCCACCTCGGGCCCGACCACGCTCCGCTGGGCGTATTGGAACAAGCCCTGGGCCTGGTCGGTGATCGCCAGGTGCGACGCCCAGGTCACCGGGAAGCCGCCCCGCTCGGCCCGGAAGATCACGTATTCGAAGCCGTACTCAGCGCCGCTGGCCAAGTCGCGCAGGTGGCCGGTGTAGTACCACCACTCGGTCAAGCGGTCGTGGGCGCCGTCGTCGAGCGGGAGCTGGATCGGGACTGGGTCGGCGGCCTGGGACGGGCCCGGCGTCGCGACCGGCTCAGGGCGCAACGACGCGCCCGGGTTGGCCAGGATCGGTCCGTTGCAGGCGGCGGCCAGCAGGCTGACGACGAGCAGGAGGGGACCGAGCCCGGCCGCCGGCCGGAGCCGCTGGCGGGCCGCGCTCACCGGTCCTCCACGCCGGGGACCCTGTCGGCCAGCCAGCGCCGGAGGCGCTCCGGCATCCACCAGTTCCAGACCCCCAGGAGACGCATCGTCGCGGGCACCAGCAGGGCGCGCACGATCGTGGCGTCGATCGCCACGGCAATCGCCACGCCGAGGCCGACGGCCTTGATCAGGACGACGTCGGCAAAGGCGAACGAGCCGGCCACGACCACCACGATCAGAGCCGCCGACGTGACGATCCGGCCGCTCCGTTCGAGGCCCCAGGCTACCGCTTCGGTGTTGTCGTGGCTTCGATCCCAGGCTTCCTTCATCCGGGTCAGCAGGAAGACCTCGTAGTCCATCGACAGCCCGAACAGGACGCAGAACAGGATCACTGGCAGCGTCGTCTCGACGTAACCGAGGGGCTGGAACCCGAGCAGCGCCGACAGGTTGCCGTCCTGGAAGATCCAGACCAGCGCCCCGAACGAGGCCAGGATCGACAAGCTGTTCATGATCAGGGCCTTGGCCGGCAGGACCGCCGACCGCAGCAGGACGAGCAGGACCAGGTACGTCGTCACCAGGATGAACAAGGCGGTCCGGGGGAAGTCGGCCGCCACCCGGTCGACGACGTCGGTCACGTCGGCGGCGCCGCCCTCGATCAGGACGCTGACCCCCGGTGGCGGCGCGAGCGGCCCCTGGCCCGAGCGCAGGTCCTTGACCAGGGCCCGGCCCTGGTCCGCATTGGGGCCGTACGGGGTGATCACCGTGAATGCCGTGAGGTCGCCCTTCGTCGTCGCGGCCAGGGTGGCCTGGACGAAGCGGTCCGGTGGACCGGCCGCCGACGCGTACAGCAGCTGGTACTGGCTCAGGCTGATCCGGGGGTCGAGGTTGACGTAGCCGTTGACGCTGGTGATCCGGGGATCGGCCGCCAACCGGCGCGAGTAGTCGTACAGGGCCGCGACGTTGGCCGGGCTCGTCGCCGGCCCGGTCGTCCGGATCGCGAGCTCGAGTGGCGCGAAGCGGCCGGCCCCGAAGGCCGCGTCGAGCCGGTCGAAGGCCACCCGAGAGGGCACGCTGTCGGGCAGGATCGTCGCGTCCGGGGCGTTGAGGCGGACGTGCAGGAACGGCGTGCCCAGGATGAGCAAGAGGCCGAGGGTGGGGATGAAGACGAGCAGCGGCCGGCGCATGACCCGCCGCGCGAGGCGCGCCCAGGGCTCGCTCGGCGACGGCCCGGCGTTCACCCGGCGGACCGCCAGCCGGTCGAGGCGCGGGCCCAGGATCGACAGGATCGCGGGTAGCAGGGTCAGGGCGGCGAGCACGGCGACGCCGACCACGATTGCCCCCGCGATCCCGACCGAGCGCAGGATCGTGAACTCGAACAGGACCAGGCCCAGGAGCCCGAGCAGGACAGTCAGGCCCGAGAAGAACACGGCTCGCCCGGCCGTCGCCACGCTGGCCTGAATCGCCGCCGCGATCGCGGCATCCGGGTCGCTGCCCCGCAGCCGCCGGTGCAGCTCCTCGCGGAATCGGCTGGTCATCAGCAGCGAGTAGTCGACGCCCAGGCCAAGGCCCAGGAGCGTGGCCAGGTTGAGCACGAAGATGCTCATCTCGGTCAAGCTGGCCACGACGAAGATCGCGGCCAGCGAGACCAGCACGGCCGCTCCGCCGACCGCCAGCGGCACGCCCGCGGCGACGACCGAGCCGAAGACGAGCAGGAGGGCCAGGCCGGCCAGGGGCAGCGAGACGAACTCGCTCCGCCGCAGGTCATCCTCCGAGACGGTCTGGATGTCGCCGTAGAACGCCGGCCCGCCGGCCAGCTCGATTGTCACCGGCCCGCGGGTCAGCCCGGCCAGGCGATCCTGGATGCCCGGCAGGGCCTCAGGCGAGTCGTCGGGCCCGATATTAAGCAGGACCGTGTCGTAGGCCGTCTGGCCGTCGGCCGAGACCTGGCTGGGGGCCAGCTCGTAGGACAGGATCTGGGCGACGTACGGTGCGCTGTCGATCGCGTCCCGGGCCGCGGCCGTGGCTGCCTCGAAGGCCGGTTGGCCGGCATGGACGGTGGCGCTCGAATAGACCAGGACGAGGGCCGATTCGGGCAGTCCGAGCTCGTCGTGGAGCTCGGCCCGGGCGCGTGACGATTCGAGGTCGGCCAGGTTGAAGCCGCCGGCATGAAGCGCGCCCGACGCCCGCGGAGCAAGCGGAATCGCCAGCAGCAGGAGCAGCGCCCAGGCGGCCACGATCCGCCAGCGACGCCGGTAGGCGAGCCGGCCGAGGCGTTCGAAGACGGTCAATGCTCGGCCGGGGGCATGACCGCATCGTACCCGGGTGGGCCGCCGGGCCCCGATCTGCGGGCTTGATGGGCGGTTGTCGGCCGGCTGTCACGTGCCGATATCCAACGGCGATGCCGCTGGGGGTGCAGTGGTGGATACTGTGCGGTGGTCGCGGCGAGAGGTGCCCCTCTTGCCAGGTCCGCCAATCGAGGGGATGCATACGCACGACCGCACGGAGGCGGGAGCCCGCGAGCGCGACGCTGGTGATCCCGCGCAGCCGGATCTGAAGCTCGGACGCTCAGCAGTGACGCGTGCGCAGACGCTTGTCGATGACCTGAGCCAATCCCGCTCGCTCCAGCATTGCGCCCTGTTCCTGTGGGATCCGGCGGTCGGCCGCCTGCGCCTCGCGGCCCAGCACTGGGGCGCGGGCGAGGACCTGGGCGAGGTCCGGGCCGGCATCTGGACGATTGCCTTGAACGGGATCTGCGGCCGGGCATTCACCAGCGCCGAGCCGGCCCTCGTGCCCGATGTGGAGGCCGACCCGGCATTCCTGAGCTTCCCCGGCAGCCGGACCCGGAGCGAGCTTGCGGTCCCGGTCGTGATCGACGGCCGGCCCGTCGGCGTGGTCAACCTGGAGAGCCCGCGGGTCGGCGCCTATGGCCAGGCCGACATCGACGCCGTGAACGCCTGGATCGACTCGGTCCGCGACACGATCCGGGGATTCTTCGCGGGCGGGGAGTAGCCGTCGCCCGGGCTCGCCGGGGTGGCCATCTGCTACGATCCGGTCGTTCAATCGCTGATCTCGAGGCGCCCGGTGCAACTCCTGCTCGCCCCGTTCCAAGGACCGCTCCAGTTCGCGATCTTCAGCATTGCGACGGTGATCGGCGGCGGCTTCGTGTTCATCTTCGCCCGTGCCGCGATGTCGTCCGAGGGCCGCTCGCCCGGGCTGGTCAAGGCGATGACCAACCCGAACTCGAAGTTCCTGTTCACCTTCCTGGCGATTGCCTGGGCGGTCGTCTTCGGGATCGGGCTCCAGCTCGTCCCCCACGAAGGCGCCAACTCGCCCTACGGCGGCCTGGCCCTGATCGCCCTGTTCACCGGCTTCTTCATCCTGATGGGCCTGCTCTGGTCCGTCATCGGGGAATGACCCGGCTGCGCTAAGCCCTGCCCCGCTGACGTCGCCACGGCCCAACGGTCCACCCGAGCTTGACGGCGCGACCCGGCGCGCCCTGGCCGCGGGCCTCTTCAACCACACCTGGACGTTGCTCGACCTGCCGTCGCGGACCGCGGCCCAGGACGACGAGATGCTCCATGCCGCCCATGCCTCGCGCTACCACTGGGGCGAGGTCGGCACCACCGCGAATCTCGGTCGCGGCGAGTGGCTCTGCGCGCGGGTCTATGCCGTGCTGGGCCGGGCCGAACCTGCTCTCCACCACGCCCGCCGCTGCTGGGAGCTGACCGAGGCGAATCCCGAGCGCGACGACTGGGACCTGGCCGCCGCCTGCGAGGCGATGGCCCGGGCCGAGCTGGTTGCCGGGGATCGGCTTGGGGCGGCGGCGTGGCAGGCACGGGCGCGGACAGCGCTCGCGGAGATCGCCGACCCGGCGGACCGCGCCCCGATCGAAGCTGACCTGGACTCGCTCGAGATCTGACCGCGGGCTTCGGTCCTTGCCGATCGCCGCATTGCCAAAACTCGAGCCAAGTCCAGCTTATCGTTCCAAGATCCCCGTCGCGCCATGCACGAAGTCGCGCGGTGCTCGGGCCCAGGCGACCCGAATCGGACCTCCTTCGACCATACGCCCGACTCACCTCGAGATTTGTCACGAAACGCGGCGCGCCAGGCTCGATCCACCGAACGGGGCCCGGGGGCACCACGGACACGACCTGGCGGCTGGACCGGGGCACCTTCGGCGGCTATGATCGGGCATGCAGAGTGCATAGACTTTATGCGTCACGCTCCCAAACCGCGCCGAGTCAGGAGGCCAGCCAT
>DATGGC010000018.1:0-3254 GCA_035308745.1 Candidatus Limnocylindrales bacterium
GCTCCAGATCGACCAGCTCGCGGATCCGCTCGTCGACGCCCTCGTAGCGCGGGCACACGAGGATCAGGTGGGTGCGGCCGGCGAGATCCTGGGCGCGCGCCTGGCTGTAGACCTCGCCGCCCGGGTCGAGCAGGATCGCCAGCGAATCCGGCCGGCGCAGCTCGGCCAGGGCCGCCGCCACCGGTTCGGGCCGGAAGACCATCCCAGGACCGCCGCCGTACGGCGTGTCGTCGACCGAACGATGCCGGCCCAGGCCCCAGGTGCGCAGGTCGTGGACGCGGATCTCGGCCAGGCCCTGGTCCTGGATCCGGCCGGGGATGCTGTCCGAAAGGGGTCCGGCGATCATGCCCGGGAAGAGGGTCACGATTTCGATCTCGATCACCATGCGCGAGATCAGCCCTCGGGTGGGTCGGCCGGCGGCGACTCGGTCGAAGCCTCGACGGCGGCGCGGGCCCGGGCGGCGTCGCCCTTGCGCGGCCGCGGTGCGCGGTACGGCTTGGGCGCCTTGACCGGCGGCAGGTCGAGGGCCTCGACGTCGACGGTCAGTCCGTCGCCGTGGGGCTCGATCGAGACCACGAAATCACGAACGGCCGGCACGTCGAATTCGCCCCGTGGGCCGCGGACCAGGTAGACATCGTTTTCGGCGACCCGATAGATGTCGGTGACCGTGCCCAGGTCCTCGCCGTCCCGGCCGTGAACCGGCAATCCGACGATCTCGTGCCACAGCCAGGACTCCGCGTTTGCCGCCTGGTCCCCGGCCGGCACGAGGGCCTCGAGGTAGGCGCCCCGGAAGGCCTCGGCCGCCTGCCGGTCGCCGGCCTGGGCGAGCCGGATCCGCCAGCCGGGGCCGTCGGCGATCGGGACACCGTCAACGACCCGGAGCGGCTCCTCGCTGCCTTCCCGAAAGAGGGTCGCGCCGCGCTTGAAGCGTGCCTCGGGATGGTCGGTCAGGACCTCGACCCGCAGCGCTCCGTTGAGCCCGTGGACGCCCCGGACGAGGGCGACCACCAGGCGCTGGGCTTCGACCGTCAGACGATCTCGAGTGAGATGGGCTCGCCGTCGCGGGCGGCCCGGACCTTGAGCAAGGTCCGCAGCGCCTTGGCGACACTGCCGTTGCGACCGATCACCTTGCCCATGTCGTCTTCGGCGACATGCAGCTCGAGGACGATCCCGTCGCGATCACGAACTTCTTCGACGGTCACTTCGTCGGGCTGGTCGACGAGCGACTTGGCGACGTACTCGACCAGCTCCTTGGCGGCCATCGGGTTACTTCCCGGCCGGCAGGATGCCGGCGGAGCGGAACAGGCGAGCCACCGTGTCCGACGGCTGGGCGCCCTGGGACAGCCACTTCTTCGCCCGCTCGGCGTCGATCTTGAGCTCGATCGGGTCGGTCCGCGGGTTGTAGTGGCCGATCGTCTCGAGCGAGCGGCTGTCGCGGGCACTGCGCGAATCGGCGACGACGAGCCGATACGTCGGCTGCTTGGTAGCACCCACCCGGGTGAGCCTGATGCGAACGGCCATGGGCTTGCTTCTCCTCAACGATGTGCGACGGGCGCCGCGGGGAACGGCACCCGTCGTTGCTGGAACGCGATTGACCTACTTCAGGACGAGCACGATTCGGGCGGTCGACAGGTTCCCGTCGTTGGACTGCGACCAGGCCAGGCTCTGGAACGGCTCGACGAACGGCTTGACGTCCGAATCATAGGCGTTCAGGGCCGATGACCCGGCGGCCATCGATTCGGCGGCTGTTCGAATGGCCGTCAGGTCGACGTAGCCCTGGCTGGCGGCGCTCGATCCGGCCAGGTCGATCGCCCGCTGGTAGGCGGCCTGATCGGCAAGCGAGCTGCCCGGCTTGGTGTCCAGGACGGCCTTGACGAACGCATCGCCGCCAATGCCGACGATGACCAGGCCGTTGGCCTGGGCCACGGCGATCGAGAACGGCTCGGGCGTGCCCCCGCCATCCGTCGAGGTCAGAGCAGCCAGGTCGGCCTCGAAGATCGTGATGGTCTGGTCGTGATACGTCTCGGTCTTCGTCGTGATCCCGGCCTTGCTGCCCTGCAGGCTGGCCAGGTTCGTGAGCTCCGCGAACAGGCCGGCAGACGCCGTCGCGTCGTTGGTCTGGGCCACGATCCCGCCCTCGAAGCCGCTTGCGCCGTTGACCAGGGCGAGGTCCATGTCGCCCAGCCAGCCGACGGCCTTGTCGGCGCCACCGACATATTTGAGGACCGAATCGACCTGGGCCTTGGTCGGCCCGCCGGGCTGGCTCTCGAGCTGGGTCAGCGAGGCATTGACCTGGCTGCCGACATCGTGCAGATCGTAGTCCGCGACGGTGCCCGCAGGCAGGACCGCGGCCAGGCTGCTCGTCTTGCTGGACTGGGCGTTCATCCCGGCGACGACGGGCGCGGCCTCATCGAGGACCAGGTGGTCGGATTCGGCCCGCACGCGCATCCCGATCCAGCCGGGCACGAGCGCGTCGTTGAACGTCGGCATCGGGGCGATGCTGGCGGCGGCGCCGGCGAACCCGGTGCCCATCTCGGAGAGGAGCGCCGACTCGCTGTCGGAGACGATCTTGAGGTAGCTCTTGAGGTTCACATAGAGGCCGCCGAGGCTATCGCCGCCGAGGGCTGCCGAGGCCGCCTTGAAGCCAGAATCATTGGCCAGGGCACCACTCGGGCCCCGGGTGATCGCGGCCTTGACCGTGTCGACCGAACCGGCCAGGAGGACCGAGCCGTCGATGGCCCAGGCAGCCTTGGTCGTGCTGCTGTCCCCGCCGCCTTCGGTCACGTCAATCCCGCCGACCGTCTCATGGGTGGCGCCGGATGGCTCGAGCGTCTTGAGCCAGGTCCCCGCCGCGATCGGGTCGCGGAGCGAGCCCACCACCAGCACGCCGGGCTTGGTCAGGTCGCTGCCGTCGACCGAGATGCCGAGCTGGCCGCCAAACCAGGGCTTGATGTCGGTCGAGAAGTCGTCCTTGCCGTCGCTCAGCTTCTTGACCAGCTTGTCGAGGCCGTCGTCGGCCTTGGCATCGAAGTTGGTCTGGTCGGCAAAGCCCGGGAACCTCGAGAGGAACGCGAGGAGGTTGGCCCGCTGGTCGCCGGGCATGTCCGCCCGGATCTCGGCGTAGACGATGGCGTCGCTGGGCGCCCAGGGCAGGACGGCCGACGACGACTTGGCCGACGACAGGGCGGAAAAGCCGAGGGCACTGGCGGCGACCACGACGGCCGTCGCCACGGCGGCGATCGCCCAGCGCAGCC
>DATGGC010000019.1:0-7383 GCA_035308745.1 Candidatus Limnocylindrales bacterium
GCCCATCCCGGATCGGAGACCCAGCCGGGTAGGCGCGCGCTGAGCTCGAGGCCCACGACGCCCAGGAGTCGGGCCAGCTGAACGATCGAGACGGTTCGAATGAGGCCGCGCTCGATCCGGCCCACCTCGGTATCCGACAGCCCGACCGCGTGCCCAACGAACGACTGGCTCAATCCATGCTCAACGCGAGCCTGGCGCAGCTCCCGACCAAGCTCGGCCACCAGGGCGGTGCCGCGCCGCGTGCCGCGATCGACGATCCGTTCCCTCGAAGGCATGCCGGGATGGTGAGCCCCGCCACTCACCCGCCACTCACCCGCCACTCACCCGAGGATCACCCGCCGATCAGTCGGGCAAGGACCCTGGTTCCGGGCCGGTGGCGGCGGGGTAGCCGGCGGTGCTCCAGTCGCTCCACGAGCCGGGATACAGGATCGGATCGGGCAGGCCGGCGATCCGCATCGCGAGGGCGTGGTGGCAGGCGGAGACGCCGCTGCCGCACGAGGTCACGACATCGCCACCGTCCGCGCCGAGCGCGACGAACCGCTCACGCAAAGCGTCAGCACCGAGGAAGCGACCGTCCGGACCCAGGTTGCCGTCGGTCGGCGCGCTCCGGGCCGTCGGGATATGGCCGGCGACTGGGTCGATAGGCTCGACCTCGCCCCGGTAGCGCGGACCCGCCCGGGCGTCGAGGAGGACCGGCTGGCGCGTGCTGCGCAGGCGCCCGAGCAGGTCGCCCCTGTCGACCACGCGCGACCAGTGGCCGGCGAGGTGGAGCTCGGCTGGCTCGAACTCGGGCTCGTCGGTGGTCGTCGGCAGGCCGAGGCCGGTCCAGGCGGCGAGCCCGCCGTCCAGGACCGAGACCCGCGGATGGCCGAGGGTGTCGAGCATCCACCACAGCCGGGCGGCGATCCAGCCACCCACGTCGTCGTAGGCCACGACCAGGTCGCCGTCGCCGATCCCCGCCCGGCCGAGGCGCGCCGCGAGCCGCGACGGCTCGGGCAGCGGATGCCGCCCGGGACCTTCGGGCGCGACCAGGTCGCGGTCGAGATCGAGGTGGATCGCGTCAGGCAGGTGGCCGGCCTCGTAGGCCGCCCGGCCGGCTCCGGGCTTGCCCAGGTACCAGCGCACGTCCACGATCCGCAGGTCCGGCTCGTCGATCCGGGCGGCAAGCTCCTCGGGGCTGATCAGGCTCATGTGCGGAGTATGGCAGGCCGTCCCAACCGGTCCGGAGCACCTCCTGCCGAGCCGAATCGGGCGCGGCCCGTGCTATCCTTCGCCGGCGCAGCCCGGGTTTCGGCCCGGCCGCCGACCGCCCTGGCGGTCCTCGCTCCGGCGTAGCTCAG
Source organism: Candidatus Limnocylindrales bacterium (assembly GCA_035308745.1). Taxonomy (GTDB): domain Bacteria; phylum Chloroflexota; class Limnocylindria; order Limnocylindrales; family CSP1-4; genus Palsa-1033. Next base: position 1,341 of record DATGGC010000019.1, read on the forward strand.
TGGTAGAGCGGGCGGCTGTTAACCGCTTGGTCGTAGGTTCGAGTCCTACCGCCGGAGCCATTCCTTGGCCCAGATGCCCTGCGGCCGTGTCACGCTCGCTCGAATCCGGCCGGCAGCCGGACGGGCAGCCGGCCGCGTAGCGGGATTCGACCCGCGATCGCGGCGGCCACGGCAACCAGGCTCGGCGCCTGCTGGCCGTACGTGGCCAGCGCCGTCCCGACGCCTGGGTAGGCGACCAGGTCGACCGGGGCCCGCAGCGCGACGGCGACGACGGGCACTCGACCGCTGACCAGGGCCTCGACGAGCCTTGCCTGGCTGCGGTGGACGAGGGCATCGACCGTGCCGACGACCACGATCGGCGCCTGATCGGCCGCCTGACTCGCTGCCTCGCGCAGCCCATCGGCCCGCGCGACGACGGACCGGATCTCCCCGTCAGCCGGGTCGAGCGAGATCCCGATCTCATCGACGGTGCAGCCCGTCAGGCGCAACGCCCCGGCCAGGCTGAGCTCCAGGTACGACGACGTATCGGCCGGGGTGAGGTCGGTCGCCCGCGGCGCGACGACGAGCAGCCGGCGCCCGGGCGACAGGGGCAGCAGGCCGGTCCGATCGCGGAGCAGCGTGATCGAGCGCTCGGCGGTCTCCCGGGCGAGGTCCAGGTGGGCGCGCGAGCCAACCACCGAGACGTCCGGCTGGACAACCGGGCCGCCAAGCCACTGCCGCAACGCATGGACCCGGGCGGCGGCCGCCTGCGCGGCACCGGCGTCGGGCCGGCCCGAGCGGATCGCGTCGGCGAGGGCCTCGAAGGCGGCCGCCTCGGCGTCGGCCGGATGGTTTGCGAGGAGCAGGTCGATCCCGGCCGCGGCCGCCGCCACCGCCAGCTGGGGCAGCGCGCCGAACGCCGCCAGGGCACCCATGTCCAGTGCGTCGCTGACCGTGACGCCGGCAAAGCCCAGCTCGTCGCGGAGCAGCGCCACCACGTCGGCAGCCAGGGTCGCGGGAAGGTCGCGCCGGCCGGTCAGCCCGGGTACGGCCAGGTGGGCGAGCATGACCAGCCGGACGTCCGCCGCCAACCCGGCGACGAAGGGCACCAGCTCGCGGGACCGGAGCAGGATCCGATCGGCCGCCAGGACGGGCAGCGCGTGATGGGAATCGCCGGCCACCGCCCCGTGGCCCGGGAAGTGCTTCAGCGTCGCCGCGACCCCTGCGGCCTGGATCCCCTCGACGAACGCCGCGGCCAGGTCGCCGGCCACGCGGGGATCGTCGCCGAACGTCCGGGTGCCCATGACCGGATTGCGGGGATCATCGAGCAGGTCGGCGACCGGCGCGAAGTTGACGTTGACGCCCAGGGCGGCGAGCTCGAGGCCGATCGCCGCCCCGGTCCGTCGGGCGAGCTCAGCCGAGCGGGTCGCCGCCAGGGCCAGGTTGCCGGGCCACGCCGTCGCGGGATCGCCGACCGCCTGGAGCTGACCGCCTTCCTGGTCGATCGCGATCAGGAGCGCTGGGTCGCCGGCCGGCCGGGCGGCCTGGAGGGCCGCGGTCAGCTCGCGGACCTGGCTCGGATGGGCGATGTTGCGGGCCCGGTACAGGCTGACGCCGGCCGCCTGCCGGGCGGCGATCGCGGCCACGATCGCCGGGCTGGGCGCGTGCCCGTCGAAGGTCCGCAGGAGGCGCGCGCCCGCCAGGGCCAGGGCCGGATCGGCGCCCGCCATCAGCCCTTGACGGCTCCCGCCAGCCCGCGCACGAAGTGGCGTTGCAGGGCGATGAAGAAGATCAGGATCGGGATGACCGTCATCGTGACCCCGGCGGCGATCGAGCGGAAGTCCGAGCTGAAGTAGCTCTGCAGCGCCGCGAGACCCACCGGCAGCGTCTTGTTGGCGATCGTGGGCAGCATCAGCGACGGCCACAGGAAGTCGTTCCAGGACGTGACGAAGGTGAAGATCGCCACCGTCGCGACCGTCGGCCGGACGAGGGGCAGCGCGATCTGCCACCAGATCCGCCAGTCCCGGGCGCCGTCCACCCGGGCCGCATCGATGAGCTCGTTGGGCACGCCCTTGAACGCCTGGCGCATGAGGAAGATGTTGAAGGCGCTGGCCAGCCCGGGCCAGATGATCGCCGGTAGCGAGTCGTAGTAGCCGAAGAAGCGCGACAGGAGGTAGCTCGGGATGAACGTCAGCTGGAGGGGCACGATCAGGGTCGCCAGGAGCAGGTAGAAGATCGGCTCGCGGAAGCGGAAGCGCATCTTCGCCAGGGGATAGGCGGCCAGCGACGCGATCAGCACGTTGAGCACGGTCGTCGCCGTGGCGGCCACGATGCTGTTCAGGAAGAACTTGGGAATCGGCAGCGCGGCGAGGACCCGGGCGAAGTTGTCGAGGGTCGGCGCATTGGGCAGGAACTGGGGCGGCGTCGAGAAGAGCAGGTCGGTCGGGCCCTTGAGCGAGGTCAGCAGGATCCACAGGAACGGGAAGACGGTGATCACCGAGATCAGGACGAGGACGACGTACCAGAGGGCCGTCTTCAGCGGCCGGCGCCGGGTCCGGTTGAGGCCCGCGGTCATCAGACCCGCTCCTGGCCGCGCTCGAGGAGGCGCACATTGACGATCGAGAAGAGCAGGGTCAGGACCAGCAGGACCATGGCGATCGCCGCGGCGTAGCCGGCGTGCTCGTTCACGAAGGCCTGCTTCCAGAGGTAGAAGACGATCGTCGTCGCCGAATCCAGGATGCCGCCGGTCCGGTTGGTCAGGACGTAGATCTCGTCGAAGACCTTCAGGGCGGCCAGGCTCGAGATCACGGCCACGAAGGCGATCTGCGGCCGGAGGCCGGGCAGGCTGACGTGCCAGTGCTTCTGGAAGTCGCTGCAGCCGTCGATCACGGCGGCGTCGTACAGCTCCTCGGGAATGTTCTGGAGGCCCGCGACGAAGATGACCGAGTAGTAGCCGACCCCGGCCCAGATCGTGAGCAGCATCGCGATCGGCAGGACGAGGCCCGGATCGGACAGCCACTGGATCGGGTCGTGGATCACGCCCAGGGTGATCAGGATGCTGTTGATGATCCCGTTCCGGTCGAACAGGAAGCGCCAGGCGATGCCGATCGCGATGCTGCCGCTGACCGCCGGCACGAAGTACAGCGCCCGGAAGATGTGGATCCCGCGCAGCTTGCGGTTGACGATGATCGCCAGGACGATCGACATGGCGATGATCGTGGGCGTGACCAGCAGGTAGATGATCGAGTGGCTGAGGGCCTTCCAGAAGGTCTCGTCACCGAGCAGCTGTTGGTAGTTGTCGAGGCCGACGAAGACCGGCGGCCGGACGATGTCCCAGCTGGTGAAGCTGTAATAGACGACGGCGCCGATCGGGTACAGGACGAACACCGCGATCAGGACGAGGGCCGGCGCCAGGAACAGGTAGGGCGTCGCCGAGAAACGCCGGGTCATGGCCGTCCCCTGTGGATGTCGTTGGCTGCGGATGGTATGACCCCCGCCGGATCGTCTCCGGCGGGGGTCGCTCTGGTTGGCCGGCGGTGCCGGCCGGGATCTACTTGATCAGGGCATTCGCCTTGGTGACCGCATCGTTGAGCGCCTTCTGCGGGTCGATCCCGTTGAACAGGGCGTCCTCGACGGCCTTCAGCACGATGTCGTTCACGTCGGCCTGGTTCACGCCGGTCGGCAGGCTGGGGACGATGTCCGCGTAGTGCGAGACAACATCCTTGGCCGTGGACCGGGCGCTGTCCTCGATCGCCGTCGCGCTGGCCGAGAAGAATGGATCGTCATACGAGGCGATCACCGACGGGTAGATGGACACGATCTTGGAGAACTCGACCATGCTCCTGGCGTTCGTGAAGAACTGGGCCAGGGCCATCGATGCGTTCGGGAAGGGGGTGCTGGCCTTGACCGAGATGCCCATCAGGCCCTTGCCGACGACACCCGACAGGCCCAGTGGCGTCGGTGCGACGGCGAGATTGTTGTAGAGCTGGGAGTTGTTGGCCTTGACGTCCCGGATCAGGTTGAGCCCGGTGGCGTAGAACGGCGCCTGGCCCGACGAGAAGAGGAGCAGTCCGACCCGGTCGTCGGTGGTGGTCAGGATGTCGTTGTCGACGGTCCCGGCCTTGACCATGTTGACGTACATCTGGAGCCAGTTCACGGCGTCCTGGGAGTTGAACGTGAAGGTCTTGCCGTCGGCGCTGAGCGGCTTGACGTTGCCCTCATAGACCATCTGGGAGAGCAGGTCGCTGACCGTCAGCCGGATGTCGCAGACCGTGTTGGCCTTGTCCTTGAGCGCCTGGCACAGGGCCGGCACGCCATCGATCGTCTTGGGGAAGCTGGCTGGGTCGATGCCGGCCTTCGCGAACAGCTGCTTGTTGATCAGGTCGACGTTGATGCCCTGGTACCAGGGGAACTGGAAGTTCTTGCCGCCGACTTCCTGCTCCTTCCAGAGGCCCGGGAAGTACGTGCTCTGGACCGCCGCCGGGACCTTGTCGTCGAGGGGCAGCAGCAGACCCTTGCTGGCGTAGTCGGAGACCCAGCCCTCGCTGACCGACAGGTTGATCACGTCGGGCGCCTTGCCTGCGGCGAAGGCGGCCTTGAGGTCGTCCTGGAAGGTGGCCTGGTGGTCTTCCCAGTCAACCTTGACGCCGGGATAGGTCGCCTCGAAGCGGGCGATCGTCTCCTTGATGTAGTCGTCGAACGTGGGCGACAGGTAGAAGGTCCAGAAGTGGATCTCGGCGTTGGGCTCGACGTTGGGGATCACGGCCTCGGCCGGATCCGGAGCGAGCGGGGTCGGGGCGACGCTGGCCGCGGGGGCGGCGCTGGCGCTGGACGCCGGTGCCGTGGACGGCGCCGTCGTGGGCGCCTGGGTGGCGACCGACGGTACGGCCGTGGCCGAGCTGCCGCAGGCCGAGAAGATGAACAGTGCCGTAAAGCCGAGTGCGAGAGATCTCTTCATCCGCACGGGTGGTACTCCTCTCAATCGATGGGTTTCGTCGTAGCTGTCGCACGGGACTCTGGGGTCCCGTCGCTCGGACCTCAGGCCAAGGACGTGCGTGCGACCACCTCCTCCTCCGTACCTCCATGCAGGTCCGGGTCCCCGGCCCGGACAAGGCTTCGCGCCAGGGCAACACCGCCCCAGGCGACGGGATCGAAGTGCGCGGGCAGCGCCCGGACGGAGCCCGGCGGGATCATCGCGGCGACCAGCGGCGAGGCCGTCCGCATCCGCTCGAGCTCGTCGAGGATCGGGTCGAGGAAGGTGACCCCGGCCGCGGCCACGCCGCCGCCGAGGAGGACCAGGTCGAGGTCGCCGGTCAGCATCAGGGCCTCCACGGCCCGGGCGAGCGTCCGGCCGACCTCGTCGGCGACGGCCAGCGCAATCGGGTCACCCGCGGCGGCCGCTTCGTAGACGGTCCGGGCGGTGATCGGCTGGGCGCCGCGCAGGATCGGGTGATCGCCGTCGGCCGACCCGGCCGCCGCCAGGAGGGCCGCTGCGCGACGAGCGATGAACGGTCCCGAGGCGACGGTCTCCAGGCAGCCCTGCTGGCCGCAGCGGCACAGCGCGCCGCCTGGGTCGACGATCACGTGGCCGATCTCGCCGGCCATCCCCCGGTCGCCCTTGTGGAGCCGGCCATTGAGCACCAGCCCGGCGCCGATCCCGGTCCCGACGGCCACGTAGGCCAGGCTCCGGGCGCCCTTGGCCACCTCGTGCCCGGCGAGGCCGGCCGCCGCCAGCCCGACGTCGTTCTCGACGCCGCACTGGACGCCGAGCTCGTCCTGGATCAGCTGGGCCAGGGGCAGGTCGCGCCAGCCGAGGTTGGTGGCCAGCCCGACGACCCCGGCGGCGGTATCGACCCGGCCCGGGACACCCACGCCAATCGCGCCGATCTGGGCGGCCGTCACCTCGGCGGCCTCCAAGGCCGCCCGGATCGCCCCGATGATCGGCTCGATGCCGTCGTCCGAACGACCGGCCATCGGCCGAACCGCACGACCACGGGTGACGCCGTCACCGTCGACGACCAGGGCGGCCACCTTGGTGCCGCCCACGTCCACCCCGACCACCAGC
>DATGGC010000020.1:0-12599 GCA_035308745.1 Candidatus Limnocylindrales bacterium
GCCCAGGGCATCCTTGGCCTGGGGCAGCCCGAACAGGATCACGCCACCGACGCCGCGGGTGGCCAGGCGGGCCGCCTCATCGGCCGCGACGTCGGGCGACAGGCGGGCGACGCCGGGCATCGAGCCGATTGGTTCGCGGACGCCGCTGCCCGGCCGAACGAAGAGGGGCGCGACAAGCATCGACGGGTGGAGCCGGGTCTCGCGGACCAGGGCGCGCAGGGCCGGCGTTCGGCGCAGCCGGCGCAGGCGGACGGGCAGGGCGGCAGCGCCGCCCGTCGCCGTCCCCGGATCCGTTCGCGATTCCAGGTCGAGGGTCATCGTCAGGCCTCCACGGGCACGGCTGGGAGCTTCGCAACCGCGCCCAGCGCGGTCACGACGGCAGTGGCGAGGGCATCGGGTTCGGGCGTGAGCGCGACGGCGAGGACGGTGAAGCCGGCGGCGCGGGCGGCGTCCGCAGTTGCCGGGCCGATGCAGATTGCTGGGATCGAGCGTAGATCAACTCCGAGCGCGGCGGCCAGTTGGACCAGCCCGCGGACCGTCGAGCCACTGCTGAAGACCACGGCCGCGAACGCGCCCGCGTCGAGCGCCTCCTCGAGCGCAGTCCGCGATGACGCCGGGGCCTCGATCGTCCGATAGGCGATCACATCGTCGACCGGCGCACCGCGGTGGCGCAGCCCATCGGCCAGGGCAGTCCCGGCCAGGTCGCCCCGGACCACGAGCACGGGCCCGTCGAGGGGCAGCTCGGCCGCCATCCGGGTCGCGTCGGGCTCGCTTGGCAGGAACGCCGGTTCGATCCCCAGCCGGCGGAGGGCGGCGGCCGTCGACGCCCCGATCACCGCCCAGCGTGCCGCCCCGGGCGGCGGGCGACCGGCGGCGCGCGCCGCCTCGATCGCCCGGACCCCGTTGGTGCTCGTCACCACGATCCAGCCCGAGGGCTGGACTCGGCCGACGGCCGCCGCCAGGCCCGCTCCCGCGGGCTCGATCCGGATCTCGATCGTGGGGACGGCGACGGGCACGAAGCCCTGCGCGGCGAGCGCTGCCAACAGCGCGCCGGCCTGGTCCGCGGTGCGGGTGATAAGCACTCGCCGGCTCGCCCGGCCCGCCGCCTGCCCGAGCTCTACCGCCAGGCTGGCCGCAAGCTCGAGCCCGGCTCCGAGCGGTCCGCTGCGGCGAATCGTGACAGCCCCCGAGCCGTCGACCGCGGCCCGCCCCCCGAGCAGCTCGAGCTGGCCGGCCTCGATCGTCGCGTAGGCACCGATCGGGGAACGGCAGCCGCCGCCCGACGCCTCCAGGAACGCCCGCTCCGCCTCGACCGCGGCGCGGGTCGGCTGATGGTCGATCGCCGCGACGAGCTCGGTCGTCCGGTCGTCGGCGCGTCGAAGCTGGACGGCGATCGCGCCCTGGCCGGGGGCCGGTGGCAGCACGTCGGGCGCAAACCGCTCGGCGATCCGATCGCCCAGGCCCAGCCGGTCGAGGCCGGCGCAGGCCAGGATCAGGGCGTCGGTCTCGCCGCTGGCCAGGCGTCGCAGGCGGGTGTCGACGTTGCCGTGGAGGGGATGGACCTCGAGGTCCGGCCGGCGGGCGCGCACGAACGCGGTCCGGCGCGGGCTGTCGGTCCCCACCCGGGTCCCGGCCGGCAGGTCGGCCAGCCCGCGTTCGGGTGCCCCGTCGCGGACGACCAGGGCGTCGCGGGCGTCGGCCCGCTCGAGGTAGGCCCCGATTCGGAGCCGGCCGTCCATCTCTGTCGGGACGTCCTTGGCGCTGTGGACCGCGACGTCGACCTCGCCGTCCAGCAGCGCCCGTTCGATCGCGGCGACGAACGCGCCCTCGCCCCAGGCGGTGTCCGGGGCCCGGCGATCGCCGGCGGTCTCGACGATCACGATCCGGCTGGCGTGGCCGGCTCGACGCAGGCCATCGGCCACCTGGTCAGCCTGGATCCGGGCCAGGGCACTGCCACGTGTCCCGATCCGGATGACCTCGCCGGCGGAGCCGTCGCTCACAGGGCAAACAGGTCCCGGACCGCACGCTCATCCCGGCCGTCGGAGTCACGGCCGAGTCGCTCGAGTGGCGTCCGCAGCCAGCGCCGGGCCAGGTGGCGGGTCATGCCCTCGATTGCGTCCCGATCCTCGGGCTTGAGGTCCGGCCGGTGGCGCCAGAGCAGCTCGAGTTCGGCCATGCGCTCCCGATCCACCTGCTCCAGCAACGCCTCGGCCGTCGCCCGGCTTGCCCGGCCGGCGAGCCATGCCGAGAATGCGTCGGTCGTCTGGTCAACCAGCCGGTCCAGGCGATGGAGCGGGGCCGTGTTCGAGCCGGCCGGTTCGGCATCGGCCAGGGCCAGGGCATCGGCCGACACGAACCGGCCCGCGAGCTGCGTGCTGCAGGCCGGGTCGAGGGCCTGTGGCACGGACAGGTCAACCACGATCGCGTCGGAGTCGACCAGGCTTGCGCTGGTCGCTGAACTGATCGCCCACGGCCCGCCGAGGGCGACGATGACCGCCGCGAACGTGGTCACGCCGGCACCAGGGTCGAATGCGCCGATGCTCGCGCCCGACGCTCGGGCCAGGGCGACGCCACGCTCAGCCGAGCGGTTCGCGATCACGACCGAGGCGCCGGCATCGTTCGCCGCGCCAACGGCGAGCCGGCCCATCCGGCCGGCACCAACCACGAGGACCGCCCGACCGGCCAGGGGCCCAGTCCGCCCTTCGATGGCGGCCACGGCAACATCGGCCAGCGAGCGCGATGGGCCCTGGTGCCACGACCGCGCCCGGCGGCCGGCCTGGAGGGCGAGCGAGAAGAGCCGTTCCAGCGCCGGGTCGAGGCGAGCCGCCCGACGGGCGCCATCAACCGACTCGCGCAACTGGTGGAGGACCTGGTCCTCGCCGATGACCACCGAGTCGCGCCCAACCGCAACGGCGATCGCATGACGGGCCGCCGCGTCGCCGGGCAGGAGCTGACCGCCATCGGGCAGGCCGCTCCGGTCGGCGAGCTCGTGGGGATCCTCGACGGTGGTCCAGTAGGCCTCGACCCGATGGCATGTCTCGAGGACCAGGCCGGGACCCGGCGCTGCAGCACGAATTCGGGCCGCGAACGCTTCCCGCTCCTCGGCCGGGACGTGCCGGGCGTGGCTGACGAGGGCGACGACCTGGACCGATTCGTTCACGCCTTGGGATCCGGATGGAGCTCGTCGGCCAGGGCCAGCCCGCGCCGGCGGCGGCCGGTTGCCAGGCTGTGGCCGGTCATCGTGGCCACGAGCAGGCGATCCATCGCCCGCTCTGCGGTCTCGAGCAGGTCGCTGGTCTCGGCCGCGTCGAAGCCGCGCCGCCGGGCGGCGACCGCCAGCTCGTGGTGGAACGGCGCCCGGAAGCGCAGGAAGCCCTCGATCGTCTGGCTCAGGGACAGGCCCATGCCCGCGGCAATCCGGCCGTATTCGCCAGCGCTGGCTGAAGCTTCCTTGAGGTGGTGGGCGGCATTGTCGGGCTGGCCGGCGTCGAGGTGCTGGAGCAGGCTGCCGGCCAGCAGATGGCCGCGCTCGCGAAAGAGGACCCGCTGCTCGTCGGTCAGGGTCAGCACCCAGGGCAGCTCGGCACCCACCTCGCGGCCCGCCCGCCGGTACGATCGGGCGATCCGGCTGGGGGTCAGCCCGGAGCCGCCGAGCGCCGGACGCCGGGTGCGATCTGCCGGCAGCAGCCGCTCGAGCACGGCCCGCGAGAAGCGGCGATGGCCACCCGGCGTGGTGAAGACGTGGAGCCGTCCGGCGTCGCTCCAGCGGCGCACCGTGGCCGGGGAGACGCCGAGGACCTGGGAGGCCTCCGCCAGGCCGAGCCAGTCGCGATCAGGGGCTTCTGGACGAGCCAAAACCTACTCAAATCTACGCGAAGGTGGGCGACTCGCTCACTTTACCACTCCACCGCCGTTGGCACGAGCGGCGCGCCATCGCCGGCTGGACTGCCGCGCAGTGCCGCCCGGACGCAGGTCACGAGCTCGAAGTAGCGCGGCAGCTCGCGGGTCGCCGCCGTCCGGGGCTGGGGCAGGTCGATCTCGATCAGCTGCTCGATGCGACCCGGCCGGGCGCTCATCACAGCGACCCGGGTCGAGAGGAAGACGGCCTCGGGAATCGAATGGGTCACGAACACAACGGTGGTCGCGGTTCGCGACCAGATCCCGATCAGCTCCAGGTTGAGTCGCTCGCGGGTCATCTCGTCGAGCGCGCCGAAGGGCTCGTCCATCAGCAGCAGGCCTGGGTTCGCGGCCAGCGCCCGGGCGATCGCAACCCGCTGGGCCATGCCCCCCGAGAGCTGCCAGGGGTGGCGGTCGCCGAAGCCATCCAGCTCGACCAGGCGGAGCAGCTCGGCCGAGCGCCGGGCCCGTTCAAGCGGGGCAACGCCCATCAGCTCGAGGGGCAGCTCCACGTTGCGGGCCACCGTCCGCCAGTCCATGAGGACCGGGGCCTGGAAGACCATCCCGTAGTCGCGATCGAGCCGCGCCTGGGCCGCCCGCTTGCCGTTGACCCGGATCTCGCCGTGGGTCGGCTCGACCAGGTCGGCGATGATTCGCAGGAGGGTCGACTTGCCGCAGCCTGACGGCCCGATCAGGCTCACGAACTCGCCGGCATTGACGACCAGGTCGATCGACGCCAGGGCCTCGACCTGCTCCGACCCGGCGTCGAAGACCTTGGCGATCCCGCGAGCGAGGATGACCGGCTCGGGCCCGGCCACCGTCATCCGGCTAGGCCTGGAACGCCTGGTCGGCGATGTCCAGGGCGCCGTCGATGATCGCGAAGCCCTGGGCCAGCTCGTCCTCGCTGATCGTGAGCGGCGGGTTGGTGTGGATCGAGTTGTTCGACACCATCGTGTACAGGTGATGCGCCCGGAGGTAGCCCGCGACGGCCTTCATCTCGTCGGACGTCGCGTTGAACGCGGTCAGGGGCACGTACGGATCGCGGCTCCGGACGAGGTCCAGGATGCCGAACAGGCCCAGGTTGCGGATCGAGCCGACACTGGGGTGCTTGGCCTGGAGCGCCTCGTGGTGCTTGCGCATCACGGCACCCATCCCGGTCGTCCGCTCGAGCAGCCCGTCCTCCTCGTAGACCGAGATCGTGGCCAGCGCCGCGGCCAGGCTGACCGGGTGGCTGCTGTAGGTCAGGCCGCCGTAGTAGTAGTTCTTCTCGAAGTGCTCGGCGATGTCGTGGCGCATGGCCACGGCGCCAAGTGGCAGGTAGCTGCTGGTCAGGCCCTTGGCCATCGTCATCAGGTCGGGCACCGTGTCCCAGTGGTCGATCGCGAACCAGCGCCCCGTTCGCCCAAAGCCGGCCATCACCTCATCTGCGACCATCAGGATGTTGTTCCGGGTGCAGATCTCGCGGACGCCCTGGATGTAGCCGTCGGGCGGGATCAGGATCCCGTTGGTGCCCACGATCGTCTCCAGGAAGATCGCGGCGATCGTGTGGGCGCCCTCGTAGCGGATCACGTCCTCGAGGCCCTGGAGCGCCTCGGCGACCGGCCGGGGCTCCTTCTCGCCCCAGCGGTGGGTGTCGGGATAGCGCACGACCCCGACAATGCCCGGCTCGTTCGGCCAGCGGCGCGGGTCGCCGGTGAGGGTCATCGCCCCGAGCGTCGCCCCGTGATAGCTCCGGTAGCGAGCCAGGATCTTGTTCCGGCCGGTGACGTGCCGGGCGATCTTGATCGCGTTCTCGACGGCCTCCGCGCCGCCCAGGGTGAAGAAGACCTTGTCCATGTCGCCGGGCAGGATCTCGGCCAGCTTCTCGCCCAGGCGCGCCCGTGGCTCGGTGGCGAAGGCCGGCTGGACGTACTGGAGCTTGAGCGCCTGGGCGGTGATCGCGTCGATCACCCGGCGGTCGCCGTGGCCGATGTTGACCGACATCAGCTGGCTGTTGAAGTCGAGGATCCGGGTCCCGTCGGGGGTAGACAGCCAGACGCCTTCGGCATGGTCGATCGCGATCGGATCGAGGGCGCCCTGGGTCGACCACGAGAACAGCGTGTGCTTGCGCGAGAGACGGACGATCTCCTCGGCGGTCATGCCGGGTGCGGTCGCGATACCCATCGGTGAACCTCGGATCGGGTGGTGGCGGGCGGCGATGTGCTCCAACTATACCGACCACGCGTGACCGGGCGGCACGACGCGGCCCGTATCATCGCCGGATGGAGCGGCACTCGACCCCCCGGACCGGCGTCGCGGCAGCGGTCGCCGCAGTCGTCCTGCTGGCCGGCTGCGGCAGCAGCGCCCCGGCGGGTCCCGTGTTCGGCGGCGACCCGTGCTCGCTGATCACGATGGCCGAGCTCCAGGCGGCGATTGGCGACGCGAACGTGGCCGAGAGCCCCGAGTCGAGCACCGAGAGCAGCACCAGCTCGGGCTGCGCCTGGACGCTCGACTCGCCCAACAACCCGGTCCCCGACAACGCCAACCTGACGATCGTGTCGCCCGGTGGAGCAGCCGATTTCGCCTCCACCCGGGCCTTCCTGGAGGCGCTCCAGGGTCCCAGCCCAAGCGTGGCTCCAAGCGTGCCGTCGACCGTCGCACCCGCGGGCTCGGCGAACCCGTCGGCCAACCCATCGAGCGAGCCGGACCTCGGAATCTCACTCCAGAACGTGCCCGGTCTGGGCGATGATGCGTTCATCGGCGCAGCCGGCACCGTGTATACGATCAAGGGCGACACAGAGCTGGAGCTTCAGCTCATCGCCTTTGACGACCCGAACGTGATCCAGCACACGATCGACCTCCTCAAGAAAGCCGTCGCCCGCCTACCCTAGCCACCTGTTCGAGCCACCGACAGAAGGAGAACCGATGCCCCGAATCGTGCGCGGCGCCCTGCTCCAGGCCACCTGGACCGGCGCCAAGGAATCGATGATCCAGAAGCACGAGGCAGCGGCCCACGAGGCGTCCAAGCAGGGCGCCGGCGTGATGCTCTTCCAGGAGCTCTTCTACGGACCCTACTTCTGCCAGGTCCAGGACGCCCAGTACTACTCGTATACGGAGCTGATCCCGGACGGCCCGACGACCAAGCGGATGCAGGACCTCGCCAAGCAGACCGGGATGGTCCTGGTCGTGCCGATGTACGAGGAGGACGAGCACGCCTCGGGGATCTACTACAACACCGCCGCCGTGATCGACGCCGACGGGCGCTACCTGGGCAAGTACCGCAAGACCCACATCCCCCACGTCAAGGGCTTCTGGGAGAAGTTCTACTTCCGGCCGGGCAACCTGGGCTATCCGGTCTTCGAGACCGCCGTGGGCAAGGTCGGGGTGTACATCTGCTACGACCGCCACTTCCCCGAGGGCGCCCGGGCGCTGGGCCTCAACGGTGCCGAGATCGTGCTGATCCCGAGTGCGACCAGCCGGGGGCTCTCGGAATACCTGTGGCGGATCGAGCAGGTCAGCCATGCCGTCGCCAACGGCTACTTCGTGGGCACCATCAACCGGGTCGGGATCGAGGCCGAGCTGGGCGACGACGATTTCTACGGCCAGAGCTACTTCGTGAACCCCCGCGGCCAGTTCATCGGCGAGGTCGGCAGCGCCCATGACGAGGAGCTGATCGTCCGGGACATGGACCTCGACCTGATCACCGAGGTCCGCCAGACCTGGCAGTTCTTCCGCGACCGGCGGCCCGACGCCTACGCCGACCTGACCCGGCCCTGACCGTGAAGTTCGGGTTCACCCTCAAGCCCGACCACTCGATCGAGCGGACGCTCGCGCTCACCCGCCAGGCCGAGGCTGCCGGCTTCGACTACGGCTGGCTGTTCGACTCGCACGTCCTGTGGCGCGAGCCGTATCCACTGTTGACCCTGATGGCCGGGGCGACGAGCCGGATGCGGCTGGGGACCTGCGTGACCAACCCGGCAACCCGCGAGCCGTCGGTCACGGCCTCGGCCCTGGCCACCCTCGACGAGATCAGCGGCGGGCGGATGGACCTGGGCATCGGGCGGGGCGACTCGGCGCGGCGGGTCCTGGGCAAGCCGCCGACGACCCTGGCGACGCTCGAGGAAGCCGTCGGCGTGATTCGCGACCTGGTCGAGGGCCGGGCCGTGGAGTACGAGGGCACCGAGCTGTCGCTGCCTTGGACCGGGAGCTGGAAGCTGCCGGTGTGGATCGCCGGCTACGGGCCCCAGGCGTTGAAGATGACCGGCCGGATCGCCGATGGGGTGATCCTCCAGCTGGCCGATCCGGACCTGATCGCCTGGTTCGTGGCCCAGGTCCGGGCGGCGGCCGTGGCGGCCGGCCGATCACCGTCGGCGGTCTCGGTCCAGGCCGCGGCGCCGGCCCACTTCGGCGACCTGGCCGACTGCCGGGAGCGGACCCGCTGGTTCCCGGCCCTCGTCAGCAACCACGTGGTCGACCTCGTCAACCGCTATCCCCGCGAGGAGCTGCCGCCCGCCTTGACCGGCTACATCCAGGATCGGACGGGCTACGACTACCTCCACCACGCCGAAGTCGGCTCATCGAATGCAACGTTCGTCGGCGACGAGGTCACCGACCGGTTCTGCGTCCTGGGCTCGGTCGACGATCACATCGCCAAGCTGCGGTCACTCGCCGCGGCCGGCGTGAACCAGTTCAACATCTACCTGATGAACGGCGACGAGGAGGCCGTCCTCGAGACGTACGGACGATCGATCATTCCGGCCCTGCGCGACCTCGCGCCGGACCGGGCCTGAGGAGGGCCACGATGCGCACCCTGATCACCAACGGCACGATCGTCGGGGCGAGCGGCTCGCAGGTCGCCGACGTGCTCGTCGACGGCGAGACGATCGCGGCGATCGGCGCCGACCTGGCCGCGGCCGGGCTGACCGCGGACCAGGCGATCGACGCCACGGGGCGCTACGTGCTGCCCGGCGCGATCGACGTCCACACCCACATGGAGCTGCCCTTCGGAGGCACGTTCGCCAAGGACACCTTCGAGACCGGGACCCGTGCCGCGGCGTTCGGCGGCACGACGACGATCGTCGACTTCGCCGTCCAGTCTCGCGGTCGATCCCTGCGCGACGGGCTCGACACCTGGCACGCCAAGGCCGAGGGCAACGCCCTGATCGACTACGGCTTCCACATGATCATGAGCGACGTCAACGCCGAGACGCTCAAGGAGATGGATACCCTCGTCGCCGAGGGCGTGCCCGACTTCAAGCTGTTCACGGCCTATCCCGGCGTCTTCTACAGCGACGACGGCCAGATCTACCGGGCGATGCAGCGGACCGCCCTGAACGGCGGCCTGATCATGATCCACGCCGAGAATGGGATGGCGATCGACGTCGTGGCGGAGGACGAGGTCCGGGCCGGCCACACCGATCCCTACTACCACGGCGTGGCCCGCTACCCGATCTTCGAGGGTGAGGCGACCAACCGCACGATCCGCCTGGCCGAAGCCGCCGGCGTGCCGCTGTATATCGTCCACCTCTCGGCGCGCGAGGCGCTCAACGAGGTGCGCGCGGCGCGGAATCGCGGCAGCCGCGTCTATGCCGAGACCTGCCCCCAGTACCTGTTCCTGTCGCTCGACGACATGGGCGACGGCTTCAACGGCGCGAAGTTCGTGTGCTCGCCGCCCCTGCGCAGCGCGGATCACCAGGTCGAGCTGTGGACCGGCCTGGTCAAGGACGACCTCCAGATCGTCGCGACCGACCATTGCCCGTTCGACTTCCACGGCCAGAAGGAGCTCGGTGTGGGCGACTTCCGGAAGATCCCCAACGGCCTGCCCGGCGTCGAGGATCGGGTCGACCTGCTCCACGACGGTGGCGTGCTGGCCGGGCACATCACCCGCGAGCGTTGGGTCGAAGTGATCTCGACCGCCCCGGCCCGGATGTTCGGGCTCTATCCGCAGAAGGGCGTCGTGGCCGTCGGCTCCGACGCGGACCTGGTGGTCTACGACCCGGCCGCGAAGCACACGATCAGCGCCAAGACCCACCACATGGACGTCGACTACTCGTGCTACGAAGGTCGCTCGGTCACGGGGCGTTCCGACGTCGTCCTGTCGCGGGGCGAGGTGGTCGTGCGCGACGGCGTGTTCTCCGGGGCCAAGGGCCGGGGCAAGTTCCTGCGCCGCTCCCCGAGCACGTACGCCCGGGAGAACTAGCTCCCCGAGGGACTCCCGACCTCCATGTTGGTGATGTTGTCCGGCTGGCAGCTCGGGGCCGTCGGAGGCTGGTTGTTCACCGAGATTGCCCTCTGGCAGAGCAGGCCGACGGCATGCCGGCTGCCATCTGCGAGGTCGAAGACGACGAAGACGGTCTCCGTGCCCATGCCCCCATTGGTGCACAGGGCAAGGGTCGACCCGCTGCAGTTCTGCGGGGCGATCGCGGCCCGGACGATCTGGGCATGGGAGCCTTGGGCGTCGAGGGCGACGCTGGCCGTGGCGACTGCCGCCTGGCAGTAGTCCGGCGCGCTAACGTCCGAGCACGACCGTTCGGGTCCGAGCCAGTGGCCGTCGACGACGTGGAAGCCGGTCGGGCTGCCATAGGTCGCGTGAGTGAACCGCCAGGCCCCGCCAATGACGGCGATCAGGACGATGCTCCCTGCGAGGGCAAACCAGTGACGCGCCATCACCCTTGGTTGGTGAGCGGGTACGGCCGGCAGTCAGGGCCCTGCGGGTCGCCGACGTCATCGACGATGATGCCGATGCCCACTGTTCGGATGCGTTCACAGATCAGGCTCACCGCTCTTCGCACCCCACCGACCAGATCGAACACGACGAAGAAGCCGGCGTACAGGCCGGCACCGGTGCAGCCGACGTACACCGTTCCGCTACAGCTTGGCTCGGCCATCGCTGCGCGGACAATCTGAATGCGGCCGGTTTCATCCTCGAGAAATCGAATGGCTGCAGCGATGGTTACTTGGCATGCGATCGGCGCTTTGGCGTTTGGACACGACGTTTCGGGACCCAGCCAGTAGCCATCAACGATGTGGAAGCCTGAGACGTTGCGATTGGGGGCGTAGGTTCCCTGCTCGGCCCCGCAACCTGCAAGGACGACAAGCAGCACGCCAACGAAAAAGAGTCCAATTCGACGGCTCATCGCCCGTTCGCCTGCCCCCGCGTACGTCAGCAGATCCGTCCAGAAACCTGATCCGGCGCTACGCGGATGTCAATGACCCGGGCGGCTAAGACCGGATCTACTCCCAGGGACCGTGGGGCTGAACCAAGAGGCGCCACAGTGAGGCGGTGACCGATGGTCCGATGAGCCAGGCATCCTGCTCGTCTAATGAGTTCGGATCGATGGCGTATATCCCGGTCGGGCGATCTCCGCCGCGGTAGTCGAGGGCGTAGACCTCGAGACCGCCGTTGCCGCCGATGGCGATGAAACCTGGGAATGCTTCACGAAAGCTCGAATGACTGATGCGGACGATCTGTTCGGCGCTCTCCAGTACGAGCCAGGTGTCACCGAACGTCCCTTCCCAGCCATCTGACCACCGAAGGAACGAGCGGAGATCTTCCGGCAGACGTCGGCCCATCTGTGCCTCGGCTTCCTCGATATCGGACTCCGATGCGCCCGGGCGCATCGACCCATTGGCGGAGGCAAGGAGCTCGATCATCGTGGTCGGTGACATGGGAGCGAGCGTACGCCCCGGCCGGTCAGGATTTCCGCCGCCAGGCGAAGAGGCGCGTCGCCCGGGCGTCGCACCAGACGAGGCCGAGCTCGGCTGGCGGGTGGGGCCGAGGACCCGCGGGCTTCGGTTCCGTCAGTGCCTTGACCCACAGGGCGGACGAGCCACGGAACTTCGAGGCGAAGAGCTCCGGGTAGCGAACGACGAGCTGGCGATTGCGCTCGACATCGCGAACGACCCAGCAGCTGAAGACCCGATGCGGACGGTCCCCGCCAACAGCGATCGCCTGCTCCGCCATTTCCGCCCGCTTGCGGTCCGTGCTCCGGACCGCCGCGCCAACGTCGCCAAACGTGTTCCAGCACTCCATCAGGATCAGGACCCGGGCGCGGTCGTCACGG
Source organism: Candidatus Limnocylindrales bacterium (assembly GCA_035308745.1). Lineage (GTDB taxonomy): Bacteria > Chloroflexota > Limnocylindria > Limnocylindrales > CSP1-4 > Palsa-1033. The sequence continues at coordinate 11,940 of DATGGC010000020.1, forward strand.
AGCCCGACGTCGGTCGAGCGACTGGGATCCGGTGGTCGGGTCCGGAGCTCGAAGGTGCGGCCGTAGCCGGCTCGGCGGCCAAGTCTCATGACGAGCTCCTGGATCGCGAGATGTCCGGCGTCCGCTGGCTCCTCGCGAGCATCGCGGCGAAGCTCGATCCGCATTGGTCGGTCGACAGCCAAGGCGAGGCGCTGCCACGTATCGAGGGTGTGACTGCCGCCTCGACCACGCTCGATCGCTCCGACCGTTGCGCGGGCAATCCCGACCCGGGCCCCGAGCTGAGCTTGACTCCAGCGCCGCCGGAGCCTGGCCGCCTTCAAGGCGGCGCCGAGCGTGACCACCTGTTCAAGGTTGAGGCGGGCCGCTTCAGCGGCGAGGTGGGGATGCTTGAGCTTGGTCATGCTCGCTGCATGATCATTCCAAGGGCTTGGCGGGCCGTTAGCCCTCAGTCGACTCCGAATTCGGCCGCTGGAGCGGCGGGGCCAGACCAAGCTGAGCACGAGTTGCCCGGCACTTCGAGCCGGGCGACACTTCCGGGGGACCTTAAAGGACCCCTTGCCCTTGGAATGCCCATGCAGCGAGCGCGGCCAGACCTAAGGGGCCGAGCGAGCGCCGACCGGGCCGGGAAGCGCGCCGAACCAGGCGCCAAGGCCCCGACAT
>DATGGC010000021.1:0-4627 GCA_035308745.1 Candidatus Limnocylindrales bacterium
CGCCCGCCAGTTCCTTGGGCCTGGCCGAGCCGCCCTCGCCACGACCACGCTGCTCATCTTTCCCGGCTATCTGGCGTACGCGACCTCGTTCATGACCGACGTGCCGACGCTCGCGTTTGCGATGACATGCCTCGCCCTCGGCGCAGTCGCATTGCGCCACCGTCCGGTCCGGATCCCCTGGTTGTTGGCCTCCGCGGTGGCTGGCTGCCTCGCGTTCTCGATTCGTGAGTTCGCGATCGCCGCGTTGGTGGCGGTGGTGCTGGCCGCGATTTGCGCCGAACCACGCCGAGTCCAGACGTGGACAGTGGCCCTTGGTGCTGCTGCCTCCTGTCTTCTCCTCGTGGTCGTGAAGTCGACCCTTCCCGGACAGGACCTCGGCTCGCCTGTCGGCTACGTCAGCACGGGTATCGACCTGTCGCAGCTTGTCGAGGCACTGGCCTGCGTTTCACTCGCCCTCCTGCCGGCCATCCTTATCGCCCTTGTCCATTCGCGCCGGACCTGGCGTCGGGCGGACATGGTCATCGGGGCGGAACTGGGCTTCCTCGTGATCGCATATCAACTCTTCGAGTGGTACCAGAACGGAACGATCCCGATCGTCTTCCTGAACAACCTCGCGAATCAGAGGGGTGTCCCTGGCTGGCAGCAGGTTCTTCTCGGGACCAGACCGCTGTTGTTCAGCGACGTCGCCTGGCTCGCGTTGAGTGGACTCGCCCTCGTTGCCTCAGTCCTTGGGCTGATCGTCGGAGCCGGAGTTGCAGGCTCGTTGATCCGCTCCTACCGACGATCGCTCCGCGGTGCCGCCGAGGCGCTGGGGACTCCCGTTGGGATGGTGGCGCTCTTCTCGGGTCTCTTCGGTGGCGGCATCGCCGTCTACGGGGTCCACTGGGCGGTGTCCGACCGGTATTACTGGCCCCTGGTCGTCCCAATGGCCACGCTGCTGCTGTACCTGGCAGCAGAGGCGGCCTCCCGCAGCCAGATTGACGCGTCAATCGCCAAGCTCAAGGTGACAGGCCTCGCTGCCGCCGCCCTCACGGGTATCGGGCTCGTTGCCGTGGTCCTGATGCTGAATTCGTTCGCCTTTGACTCGGCGCGCTGGCGTGCCGGGGAACAGTTGGCGCAACTGGGCGTCGCTCCGGATGAGCTCGATGCCGGCTATGAATGGGTCGGCTCGCATGCCCCCTCGTTGGCGAATTCGGTGAGGCCAGGCTCGGGAGTCACGTTCTACGAGGGCTACTTCAGCGGCTATTTGGCGTGCGGCGTCGTCTCGGCTGACATCTGGTCCGACGCCGGCTACGAGCTCGTCGGGACTGAGAGTTATGCCCTCAATCTCGTCGCCGGGCCGACCGAGCTGCTCTACCTGTACCGGTCCACGAGTCCGGAGTGCGCCTCGTAGGACGATCGGGGGATCGGCCGTCGAGCGGCAGCGCGTAGGATCGCGGGAATGACCTCGAACCCACGCTCGGGTGCGCTGCGCCTGACATTTCCCCAGCTGTGGGTCGCCCTCGCGATCCTGCTGCCCGTCCTGGCGTCGCTCCTGGCGACGATGTCGGCGGTCGACCTGGCCTATCACGTCCGCGCCGGTGAGCTGATCCTTGACCAAGGCGCTCTGCTGCGGACTGACCCGTTTGCGTTCACGACCGGCGGAGCGAGCTGGCTCGACCAGCAATGGGGGAGTCAGGTGCTGCTGGCGATCGGCTACCGCCTGGATGGCTGGGCCGGGCTGGCGGTCCTCCGGGCGGTCCTGGTGGCCCTGGTCATCGGGCTGGTCTTCATCGCCTGCCGGCGATCGGGCGTGGGCTTGCGGGTGGCCGCCTGGCTGGCCCTGGGCGGATTCATCCTTTCCGCCGCGGCGCTGGGCCTCCGGCCGCAGCTCCTGGGGATGGTCCTGTTTGCCGCCACTCTGGCGATCCTGGCCGGGCGCGAGCGGCGGACCGGGCGGGCGGCGTGGCTCGTCTGGCTCATCCCCGTCCTGGTCATCCCCTGGGCCAGCATCCACGGCAGCTTCATCTTCGCACCGGTGGCGGTCGGCGTGGCCTGGCTCGAGGACGAGCTGAACGCCCGGCGGGGCGCTCACCAACTGCTGGCCGTGGCGATCACTTCGGTCCTTGCCTCGCTCATCAACCCGTTCGGGATCGGGGTCTGGTCCTATGCGATCGGGCTGACCACAAACCCCACGATCCGACGGCTGATCACGGAATGGCAGCCCACGACGCCCCTGTCCGTGGACGGCGTCCTCCTGTACGGCTCGATGATCGTGTTCGGCATCCTGATCGTGCGGCGGGTCCGCGACGGCGGCTCGGCCGTGCCCCGCGCCCAGCTCTGGCGCCAACTTGGTCCAGCGCTGCTCTGGCTGCTCTTCCTGGGCGTGGTCGCGATCATCGCCGAGCGCGGGATTGCGTGGTGGGCGCTGGCTGCGCCGGTCGCAATCGCCGGCGTGCTCGGCCGGCCGCTTCCCGTGGCCAGTCCAGCGTCCGATCCGCGGGCCGCGCGCGTCGAGCGGCCATCCGTCCTGAACGGCGCCATCGTCGTGGTCCTTGCCCTGGTCGGCGTCCTGCTCCTGCCGGTTTGGCGCGGCGGCACGGCGCTCCAGGGACCGGCCGGGCTGCTTACCGACGCTCCAGCCGGGATCACGTCGGCACTGATGGCCCGAGTCGGGCCGACGGACCGAATCTGGAACGCCCAGGCCTGGGGCTCGTGGTTCGAGTTCGCCCTGCCGGGTGTGCCGATCGCGGTCGACTCGCGCATCGAGGTCATCCCGACCGCGGCCTGGGATGACCACATCGCGCTGTCCGGCGGCGCCCCTGACTGGGAGGCGATTCTCGATCGCTGGAAGGTGACCGTGGTCGTCGCAAGTCGTTCCGAGCAAGCCGCGCTGATCCCGCTGATCTCGGCCTCGCCGTTATGGACGAAGGCCTATGCCGACGCCGACGGGTTCGTCTTCGTCCGCCGCTAGCCCACGCCTCGAGGCGATCGGCACGATCGCAATCAGGGTGGCCAGGGCGTTGAGCCATAGGGTTGGCAGGGCGACGGTGATCGCCACGACCAGCAGCGGCTCGCCCCATCGTGGCTTCATCGTCGCGGCCAGGACGGTCAGCCCGACGGCCGCGACCAGCCGGATGACGTAGGGGATCGGCAGGAACCCAGAGATATCGGCCGGGCCGCGCGCCCCGATCGTGGTCAGGAAGCCGGACCAGGCGTTCGGCCCGATCACCACGCTGACGATCAGGATCACCAGGCCCAGGCCGATGGCGATGCCCGCCTCGCGCCAGCGCCGGCGCAGGAGCAGATACAGGATCCCGAGCCCGGGCGCGATCTTGATCGCCGCCCCGATGGTGAACGCCCACGGCCAGCGGCGGATCCCCAGCACGATCAGGGCCGCCAGGACCAGGTGGACGTTGTCGAACCAGAGCTCGACCGCAACCGGCACGAACGCGACGTACGCCAGCGCGACGAGCGGGCGCCAGCGGGCCATCCAGAGCAGGCAGCCCAGGAGCAGCGCGACCCAGGCGAGGTCGAAGATCCGGGCCGGCACCACGGCCGCAACCGGCACCAGGACCTGGGCCAGCGGTGGCGGATACCAGTAGGCGAACGGAGTGACCGAGGTGGCCGTCGGGTCGTACAGGGGCAACCCGTCGAGCAGCCGCCGGGCACCCTGCCAGTACGCTTCCTGATCCTGGCCGGCCCCCCAGCGGCCGACCGCAACGACGATCAGAAAACAGGCCCCGATGGCGGCCAGGAGGACCAGGCCGATCGACGGGTAGCGCCGCCCGCCGATTGTCGCGGGGGCACTGAACAGCCTCCAGGCGGCCTGCGCCCGGGCCGTCACTACAGCGTCAGCGAGGACCAGTAGCGCTCGGCGTGGCCGCCCAGGCCGCCCAGCGCGCCGACCTTGCGGCCATAGCCGCGGACCGCATCGGCCATCTGGCGGGTCCCGCCGAAGAGGCGCGGCAGCTGGCTTTCGTAGATCGTCAGGCCGTTGATCTTGCGTTCGAGCTGGTCGCTGATGTCGGCGTACTCGGGCACGATGGAGACGTCGTAGGGCAGCTCGCTGAACTCGTCACTGAGCTGGTCGATCGAGCGGAAGTCGTTCCACCAGGCGTACGGGAAGTCCTCGTAGAACGAGATGATCCCGGCCCATTCCGGTCCGGGCATCACCCAGCGCCGGGCATCCTTGATCATCGCCAGGCCCACGTTCCGGACGAGCTGGTGGTCGACGTGGCCGCCGACGCCCAGCGGAAAGTAGACCTTCTGCGGCTCGAGCCGGGCGATCTCGCGGCGGAGCACGGCTACCGGCGCCGGATCGTCGTCCCGTGGCGTCCCGAGCAGCTCGTCGTCGCCCTCGTAGCCGCGGAAGACGGCATCGGGGAGGTCCAGGACCACCAGCGACGCCTCGGCGAAGTACGCGTAGCGCTCGTCCTCGAGCCGCCGCGTCGCGGTCGCATCGGCCGCGGCTTCCGCCTCGGTCAGCTCGACGGTCAGCACCGCACCCTGGGTCGGCATCTGGTCGATGACCGGCTGGCCGGCCAGCGATTCGTTGTGGATCGAGGCGCGCCGATACCACGAGGAGCGCTGCCAGAACCGCTTGGCCGCGGCATCGGCATCGGCCTGGGTGGCATCCAACCGTTCG
>DATGGC010000022.1:0-1795 GCA_035308745.1 Candidatus Limnocylindrales bacterium
CATCCCGCGCCTCATGCCGGGCAACCCGATCCAGGCCCTGGAGGCGGCGCACCCCCACCTGGACCCGCAGTCCATCCACGCGCTGACGACCCTGCTCGGCGGCGGTTACCAGGGGAGCCTGATCTCCCAGTACTTCACGTACTGGGGACGCGTCCTGACGTTCAACTTCGGCATCTCGATCACCACGAGCTTCGGCACGTCGGTGGCCACGATGGTGCTGCACGCCCTGCCGTGGACGATCGGACTCGTGGGCGTCACGACCGTCCTCGCCTTCATCCTCGGCACGCTGATCGGCCTGGTGAGCGCCTGGCGGCGCGGCTCCTGGCTGGACAACGCGCTGCCGCCGATCTTCATCATCACGTCGGCCTTTCCCTACTTCTGGGTCGGGCTGATCCTGATCTACGTGTTCGCGATCAGGCTGGGCATCTTCCCGGGGCAGGGCGCGTACAACTTCCTCAACGACTCGCCCGGCTGGAACGGGACCTACGTCAAGGACGTATTCGAGCACGCCGTCCTGCCGGGCCTGACCATCCTGCTCACCGCGATCGGCGGCTGGATCCTCACCATGCGGAACAACGTGATCACGGTCATGGCCGAGGACTACGTCCGCACGGCGCGCGCCAAGGGCCTGAAGCCATGGCGGATCATGTGGGCTTACGTCGGGCGGAACGCCATCCTCCCCAACCTCGCCGGATTCGCGATGTCGCTCGGCTTCGTCGTCTCCGGTGCCATCGTCGTGGAGTACGTCTTCAACTACCCGGGCCTCGGGACCCTGCTGCTGACCGCGGTGCAAGGGCTGGACTACCCGCTCATGCAGGCCCTGTTCCTGCTCATCACCTTCGCCGTCCTGCTCAGCGTGCTCGCCGCCGACGTCGTCACGGCGATCATCGATCCCCGGACCCGAGAGGCGAGTTAGCCCGCCGCCCATGAAGCCCACGAAGCCCACGAAGAAGCGCAAGGACAGCCAGAGCGCGAGCAGGAAGTTCACGCGCGCCCTCTTCCGCGACCGCAAGGGCACCGCGGGCGCGATCTTGCTGCTGTTCTTCATCGTCCTGGCCGTCTTCCCCGGCCAGATCGCGCCGTACAACCCTGCGTACATCGGCTTCCCGCGGAGCCTCGGACCAAGTGCCGTGCACTGGCTCGGCACGACCTCCCAGGGCCAGGACATCTACTCGCAGCTCATCTGGGGCGCGCGCCAGACGCTCATCATCGCAGTGGCCGCCGGGGGACTGGCCACCCTGATCGCGGTGCTCGTCGGCGTCACGGCGGCCTACCGCGGCGGGCTCATCGACGGCGTCCTGAGCCTCATCACCGACGTCCTGCTGGTGATCCCGATCCTCCCGCTGATCATCGTCATCGCGGCGTACCTGCGCAGCGCCGGGCTGACAGACATCATCATCGTCCTCGGCGCGCTCGGCTGGTCCTACGGCGCCCGCCAGTTGCGTGTGCAGGCCCTCTCGCTAAGGAACCGAGACTTCCTCACCGCCGCCGTCGTCCGCGGCGAACGCAACAGCTACATCGTCGTGGCCGAGATCCTGCCGACGATGACCTCGCTGATCGTGGCCACGTTCCTCGGCTCGGCCGTCTTCGCGGTGCTCACGGCCGCTGGCCTGCAGTTCATCGGCCTCGGTGACCCGAGCGCACAGAGCTGGGGCACCATGCTCTACTGGGCGCAGAACAACGAGGCGCTCGGCGCGGGCATGCCCCTGTGGGCGATCATGCCGGGCGTCTGCATCGCCCTGCTCGGCGGGGCCTTCGCCTTCCTGAACTACGCCTTCGACGAGATCTCGAACCC
>DATGGC010000023.1:0-9424 GCA_035308745.1 Candidatus Limnocylindrales bacterium
TCGAGCGCCTGGAGGTCACCGATTACGACAGCGAACCAGGCTGCCGCTCGTTTTCGTATCGCCGCGGCGAGTTCACCGATTCGCCCGACTTCGTGTGCACGGCAGGTCGGCTGGGCATCCAATTCGACAGCGGGGCGAGCCTGGATCTCGCCCAGTTCCAGGTCGCTCTGGCCGCCACCGGCCTGGACGTCAAGGTGGTCAGCAACTCGGAGCCGGCGCGCGGGTTCCCATTCGGCACATCCGCGTCCGGGTTCGAATTCGACACGTCCCCACCGCGCTGGTGCCTGCTCTGTCCGAGCGTCAACTTCTTCAACGCGCCGAGCGCCTCGCGGCCCGTGGATGACCTGATCGATCACTACGTCGTGGTGAACGCCGACTGGTACGTGAACATCCACTACGAGGGTGTGTCCATCCTCGAGTAGCGGCGATATGCCGGGCCCTTGAGGCGGCCGGCGCGCCCAGCCGGCGGGCTAGCGCTCGCCAAGCTCGGCGACGAGGGCGCCCAGCTGGCCCAGGATCCGAGCCGTGGCGCCCCACACGTGGAGGTCCTCGATCCGGTAGCCCCCGTAGCGCAGCGGCCAGTCGCGGACCTGGCGCTCGACCATCTCCAGGGGCGCCTCCGGCAGGAACGCCTCGAGCGGAGCCCAGAGGATCCGGGCGACCTCCGCCGCGGAGCCGAGCAGGGCCGGTGGACGGCGGGCGATCGCCACCACCGGCGTGATCGAGAACCGGCTGACCGGGATCCGGAGTGGGTCGAGACGGCCGACGAGCTCGACCTCCGCTGCGACAGGATCCAGGCCGACCTCTTCGGTTGCCTCTCGAAGCGCGGTTGCCTCGAGCGAGGCGTCCCCGGGCTCCACCTTGCCGCCGGGGAACGACACTTCGCCGCTGTGCATGCCCTCGTATCGGGCCCGTTCGGTCAGGATGACGCTCGCCGAGCCGTCCGGAGCAGGCACCACGAGGACCAGCACGGCCGCCGGCCGGTCCCCGGGCACCTCGCCCAGGCGCAGCTCGGTCCGCGGACGCCCATCGGTGAAGACGGGCATCAGCGCAACGGGTCCCGGCGGCAGCCGCTCCCCGGCACGAAGCCCGGCACCTCGATCGGGCAGCCGGGCAAGTCGCGCGGCTGCCTCCTCGAAGCGCATCAGTTGGGCAGGTTCCCGCCCGGCGTGCCGCTCGGCGTCTTCGGCCCGTCGATGTCGGGCACGTCGAAGATCGCCGGCGTTCCCCGACCGTTCCGTCCCCGGCCGTTGGTTGCTGCCCCCTTCGAGCCGGACCGGGCGTCGCGATGCTCGGCCGCCTCGACGGCCACGGTCGCCTCGCCCGAGGTGAAGACGATCGTGCCGCTGGTCACGTCTGCGTCGGCGACGATCCGGTCGCCTGGCTTGAACCGGCCCTGGAGGAGGGCCCGCGCAAGCGGGTTCTCGACCAGGCGCTGGATCGTGCGCTTGAGCGGCCGCGCTCCGAAGGCCGGGTCGTGCCCCTCCCGGGCGATCAACGCCTGGGCGGCCGGGGTCAGCTCCAGGACCAGGTCCTGGCCGGCCAGCCGCCGGGCGAGGTCCGCCAGGAGCAGGCCGACGATCGCCTCGAGCTCGGTGTCGGTCAGCGAGTGGAAGACGATCACCTCGTCGATCCGGTTCAGGAACTCGGGCCGGAACTGGCGATGGAGGGCCTCGTTCAGGCTCGACTTCATCGCCTCGTAGTTGGCCTGCTCGTGGCCACCAGCGGCGGCGATCAGCTCGCTGCCGACGTTGCTGGTCATGATCACGACCGCGTTGCGGAAGTCGACCGTCCGGCCCTGGCCGTCGGTCAGCCGTCCATCGTCGAGGACCTGGAGCAGGATGTTGAAGACGTCGGGATGGGCTTTCTCGATCTCGTCCAGGAGGACGACCTGGTACGGCCGGCGGCGAACCGCCTCGGTCAGCTGACCGCCCTCCTCGTAGCCGACGTAGCCGGGAGGTGCCCCGACCAGGCGGCTGACCGAGAACTTCTCCATGTACTCGCTCATGTCGATCCGGACCATGGCACTGTCGTCGTCGAACAGGAAGCCCGCCAGCGCGCGGGCGAGCTCGGTCTTGCCCACGCCCGTCGGCCCCAGGAACAGGAACGAGCCAATCGGGCGATGCGGATCGCGCAGGCCGGCCCGCGCGCGGCGGACAGCATCGGCCACGGCCTCGATCGCCTCGTCCTGGCCGACGACCCGCTCGTGGAGGCGCTCCTCCATGTGGACAAGCTTGGCCATCTCGCCTTCGAGCAGCTTGGTGACCGGGATCCCGGTCCACGAGGCGACGATCTCGGCGATGTCGTCGGCGTCGACCTCCTCCTTGAGCAGCCGGCCCGGGCCGTCGAGCGCCGCGATCGCGGCCTCCTGCTGGCGGAGCCGCTCCTGGAGCTCGATCAGGGTCCCGTACTTGAGCTCGGCGGCCCGGCCGTAGTCGGCCTCCCGCTCGACCTGCTCGATCTTCGTCTGGAGCCCTTCGAGATCGGACTTGGTGGCCCGGATGGCGCTGATCGCGTCCTTCTCGGCCTGCCAGCGCTGCTTCATCCCACCGGCGGATTCTTCGATCTCGCTGAGCTCGCGCTGGAGGACCTCGAGACGGGCCTTCGAGGCGTCATCCTTCTCCTTGCGCAACGCCTCGCGCTCGATCTCGAGCTGGATCCGGCGGCGTTCGAGCTCATCGAGCTCGACCGGCATCGAATCGATCTCCATCCGGAGCCGGCTGGCCGCCTCGTCGACCAGGTCGATCGCCTTGTCGGGCAGGAAGCGCTCGGTGATGTAGCGATTCGAGAGGGTCGCCGCGGCAACCAGGGCCGAGTCGGTGATCCGGACGCCGTGGTGGACTTCGTAGCGCTCGCGCAAGCCGCGCAGGATTGAGATCGTCTCCTCGACGCTGGGCTGGTCGACGACGACCGGCTGGAAGCGGCGCTCGAGGGCCGCGTCCTTCTCGATGTGCTTGCGGTACTCGTCGAGGGTCGTGGCCCCGATCGTGTGCAGCTCACCCCGGGCGAGCATCGGCTTGAGCAGGTTGCTGGCGTCCATGGCGCCCTCGGCCGCCCCGGCGCCGACCACGGTGTGCAGCTCGTCGATGAACAGGATCACCCGGCCCTCGGAGTCCTTGATCTCCTTGAGCACGGCCTTTAGCCGCTCCTCGAACTCGCCCCGGAACTTGGCGCCCGCGATCAGGGCGCCCAGGTCGAGCGAGATGACCCGCTTGTCACGGAGGGTCTCGGGCACGTCACCCCGGATGATCCGCTGGGCGAGGCCTTCGACGATGGCGGTCTTGCCCACGCCCGGCTCGCCGATCAGGACCGGGTTGTTCTTGGTCCGCCGGGACAGGACCTGGATCACTCGCCGGATCTCGTCGTCCCGGCCGATGACCGGGTCGAGCTTCCCGGCGCGGGCCTCGGCGGTCAGGTCGCGGCCGTACTTCTCGAGGGCCTGGTAGGTGGATTCGGGGTTGGCCGAGGTGACCCGCTGGCCGCCCCGGACGCTCTGGAGGGCCTGGAAGATCGCTTCGCGGCCGGCCGCGTGGCGCTCGAGCAGGGCCTGGGCCTCGCCGCCCGACTCGGCCACGCCAAGCAGGAGATGCTCGGTCGAGACGTATTCGTCGGTCAGCCGCCGGGCTTCCTCCTCGGCCCGCTCGATCACTCGCTTGGCCCGCGGGTCGAGGGTGATCTGGCCGCCCTGGACCCGGGCTCGCCGGGCGAGGATGCCGGCCAGCTCGTCGCGGAAGGCGGGCAGGTCCACGCCCAGGCGGCGGAGCGTCTCGGCCGGGATGCCGTCGTCGGGCTCGACGAGGGCGGCCAGGATGTGCTCCGAATCTAGGATCGGGCTGTCGAGGTTCTGGGCGTTCTGCTGGGCGGCGACGATCGCCGCCTGGGCCTTTTCAGTGAAACGGTCAAGTTGCATGTCGGGTACTCGCTATGGGGTCGTGGCCCGCGGGTCGGGCTGGTCGACGAGATCGAGGAAGGTGACGGCGGCCGCCTGGGCCTCGTCGCCGAGGTTGGTCGGCAGGATCACCCGGACGGTGACCAACAGGTCGCCGGTGGGCTTGACCCCGTCCTTGGGCTTGAGCCGGGGCATGCCCTGGCCGGTCAGCCGGAAGGTGCGCCCGGCCTGTGTGCCAGCCGGGATCTTGAGCAGGACCTTGCCCTTCAAGGTCTGGACCGGAACGTCGGCGCCCAGGAGCGCCTCGCGCAGGGTGATCGGCAGGTCGCGGCTCAGGTCCGCGCCCTTGCGGGCGAAGACCGGATGTGGCCGGACCCGGGTGACCAGGTCCAGGTCGCCGCCCTCGGCGCCCTTGCCCCGCAGCCGGATCCGGCTGCCCGTCTCCACCCCGCGAGGCACGGCCACCTCGAGGCGCTTGCCATCGACCTCGAGCAGCCGCTTGGTGCCGTGGAACGCTTCCTCGAGGCCGATCTCCACGTCGGCCTCGCTGGTGACCTGGCCGGCCGCCGAACGTGGCCGCCCGGTCGCCTGGTCCGGGGCACCACCATCGAGGTTGAGCCCGGCCAGGATGTCCTCGAAGCTGGCCCCGCCGACCGGCCGTGAGCCGCGTCCGCCGCTGGCCGGAGATGCCTCCGGCCCGCCGGCCGCCGCCCCGAAGAACGTCCGGAAGAAATCGCTGAAGCCGCCGCCGTCGCCGGCCGATCGGAACTCGTAGCGGACGTTGCCGCCGCCCGAGCCGAAGCCGGCGAACTGGCCGCCCGGCCCGAACGGGTCGGCTCCGGCCCGCCCACCGCCCGAACCCGACCGGCCGGCGCCGGCCTGGGAGAGGGCTTCCCAGTTGGCTCCGAGCATGTCGTACTTCGAGCGCTTGTCGGGGTCGGACAGGACCTCGTTCGCTTCGTTGATCTCCTTGAACTTGGCCTCGGCCGCCTTGTCCCCCGGCTTGAGGTCCGGATGGTGCTGGCGGGCGAGCTTGCGGAAGGCGCGCTTGATCTCGGCCGGGGTCGCATTGCGCTTGACCCCGAGCGTCGCGTAGTAGTCGCGATAGTCCATCAGCAGGTCCTCCGGGCCTTGACGGCCCGCCACCTGACGCCGGCCGCGGGCCGGCCGCTTGGTCAGCGGCCGGTGCGGCCCTGCGCCGTGCGACCGGCAGGTCCGCGGTCCAGTGTGGCGCGCCGATTGACGGCTCGCTCGCTCTTGCCGGCGCTGGGCGCCGCCTTCGAGCCCTGGACCGAGACCGGCGGCAGGCCGGTTGGCGGGAAGCTGGGCCGGGTGGCCGGTCCGCTCCCGGTCGAGGTATCCCGATCGGGAAGCTGGACCGGACGCGGCGCCAGGGCCCGTGGCTTGCGCCGAAGCGCGTTCTCGAGGACCTGGGTCATGTCGTCGACCATGACCAGCTTGATCTGCTTGCGAATCTCTTCCGGGATGTCGCGCAGGTCGCGCTCGTTCTTGCGCGGCAGGATGACCACGCCGGCACCCGACAGGTGGGCAGCGAGGATCTTGCTCTTGAGGCCGCCGATCGGCAGGACCCGCCCGCGGAGGGTGATCTCGCCGGTCATCGCCACGTCCTTGCGGACGGGGATCCCGGTCAGCGCGCTGACCATGGCGGTCGCCATCGTCACGCCCGCCGACGGGCCGTCCTTGGGGATGCCCCCAGCCGGGACGTGGATATGGAGCGTGTTGCGCTCGAAGAGCTCGCGCTCGATCCCCAGGCTGGCCGCGTTGGCCCGGATCCAGGACAGGGCGGCCCGGGCGGACTCGCGCATCACTTCACCGAGCTGGCCGGTGAGGATGAAGTCCTCCTTGCCCTCCATCTTGGTGACCTCGACGGCCACGATGTCGCCGCCGGCCTCGGTCACGACCAGGCCCGTGGCAGCCCCGGTCTGATCTTCGGACTCCAGCTCGCCGTACTCCCAGCGCGGCTGGCCGAGATACTCCTCGAGCTTCTTGACGTCGACGACGGTCTTGCGCTTGCGGCCCTCGGCGACGCTTCGGGCGACCTTGCGCATGACGTTGGCGATCTCGCGCTCGAGATTCCGAACGCCGGCTTCCTTGGTGTAGGCCTGGACCAGGCGGACCATCGCCTCGGGCGTGATCTCGATCCGCTTGTCGTTCAGGCCGTGGTTTTCCATCTGCTTGGGGACCAGGAACCGCCGACCGATCTCGATCTTCTCCTGCTGGGTGTAGCCCGGCAGCTGGATGATCTCCATCCGGTCGCGCAGGGCGGCCGGGATCGGGTCCACCAGGTTGCCGGTGGCGATGAACAGCACCTTGCTCAGGTCGAAGGGCACCTCCAGGTAGTTGTCCTGGAAGGTGTTGTTCTGCTCGGGGTCGAGGACCTCGAGGAGGGCCGAGCTCGGGTCGCCCCGGAAGTCCATCCCGATCTTGTCGATCTCATCGAGCATGAACACGGGGTTGTTGGTGCCGGCCGTCTTGACGTTCTGGATCACCCGGCCGGGCAGCGCGCCGATGTAGGTCCGGCGATGGCCGCGGATCTCCGCCTCGTCATGGATGCCGCCGAGGCTCATCCGGACGAACTTGCGACCCATGGCCCGGGCCACGCTCTTGCCGAGCGAGGTCTTGCCCACGCCGGGAGGTCCGACCAGGGCCAGGATGGGCGAGCGGATCGTGTCGGCCAGGACGCGCACGGACAGGTATTCGAGGATGCGCTCCTTGACCTTCTCCAGGCCGTAGTGGTCCTCGTCGAGGATCCGGGCGGCTTCGTGGATGTCGAGCTGATCGGTCGTCGAGACGTTCCAGGGCAGTCCGACCAGCCAGTCGACATAGGTCCGGATCACGCCGACCTCGGGCGAGGCAGATGGAATCCGGCTCATCCGGTCGACTTCCTTGATCGCCCGGGCCTTGATCTCCTCGGGCATGCCGGCCGCTTCGACCTTATCGCGCAGCTCGTTGATCTCGGCCTGCTGGGGATCGTCCTCGCCCAGCTCGCGCTGGATCGCCTTGAGCTGCTCGCGCAGGATGTACTCGCGCTGGGTCTTGTCCATCTCGGACTTGACCTCGGACTGGATGCGTCCCTTGAGCTCGAGGATCTCGACCTGGCGGGCGAGGAAGTTGCTGACCAGCTTGAGGCGCTCGGTGACGTCGATCGTCTCGAGCAGCTCCTGGCGCTGTTCGGCGGTCATGTCCGGGCTGTAGGCGATCATGTCGGCCAGCAGGCCCGGTTCGGTGATGTTGCGGGCGGCGACGGCAGCCTCGGGGGGCACCGGGGCACCGTTGGCGACGTAGGCCTCGATCTGGGTCTGGACCGAGCGCATCAGCGCCTGGATCTCGACCCCGGCCGGCGCGGCGTCGGCGAGGTGCTCGACGGTCGCGACGAGGTACGGGCCCGACGCGTTGAAGCCGGTCACCCGCAGGCGGCTCTGTCCCTGGACGATGGCCCGCACGGTGCCGTCCTGGAGCTGGACGACCTGGGCGATCTTGGCGAGGGTGCCGATCTCGTAGAGCTGCGACGCATCGGTGATGTCTTCCATCTCCGGCGAGCGCTGGGTCACCAGGGCAATCGGGCCGCCGCCGGCGACCGCGGCGTTGAGCGCCGCAACGCTCTTGTCCCGGCCGACCTGGAGGGGCACGATCATCTCGGGGAAGATGACCGTCTCGCGCAGCGCGACGAGGGGCAGCTCCAGGATGGTCGGCGTCTTCGCGCCGGCCTTGGCGGTCTTCGCCTTCGGGGCGGCGGCCTTGGTCTCGTTCTTGCCTGCGGCCTTGCCCTCGGCTCGGGCGCCGGTTTCGGCGGCCGTGTCTTCGGGTTCGGATGCTCGCCTGGTCCGTCGCTTGGTCTCCGGATCCGACGGTTTGCTTGCCATTGCCTGGTTCTCCTTGTCGACGGCTTTCGGCCGCCGCTCGTTGGTCACGCTATCGGGTTCTCGCTCGTCCGCCAGCGGACGAATCTCCTACGTTGGTCAGTGGTGGCCATCGCGTCCGGCGGCTGTCGCCGGTTGTGCCGCGGGCTTGGTGGTCGGGTTCGTTTGCGGGGTCGTTGCCTGATTCGTTGCCGGTCGGGTTTCGGCCGGGGCGGCGGCTTCGGCCTGGTCCGCGTCGAAGGCGTTGGCCTCGTCGAAGAGGGTTTCGAGGATCCGGGTGCCAAGCCGCTCTTCGAGCTCGAACAGGATCCGGATTCCGGCCAGGTTGACGCCCCGGTTCTGGGTCAGGTGACGGATCCAGAGGATGCGCCGGACGTCTTCCTCGCTGTACAGGCGGATGTTGGTGGCCGTCCGAGCCGGGCACAGGAGGCCCTCGTCCTCGTAGATCCGCAACGTGCGCGGATGGACGCTGACGATGCTCGCGGCGACGCTGATCACGTACACCGGACGGGTGGGATCCCGGTCGAGACGACCCATCTCAGTGGCTCCGGCCGGGCCGATTCCCGGCGCTCGTGGTGGACATGGCAGGAGTCTAGAACCCTGTCAATACCATTGTCAAGAGTTTGACGGCGGGTTCGTCCATGAAATTTGGATGAAGGTTTGGTGGGGTGGCGAGTGGCGGACCTGGCTCATGGACCGCTCACCTTCTTCCTGCCGACCAACCCGGTCGCGCAGCCGAAGAAGTAGGACACGAACTCGGCCTCGAGGCCGGCCACCCGCATCGCTCCGGTCATTGCCCTGGCGTCGCCGAAGCGGTCGGTGTATACGCCCAGCATCCGATAGGTCGCGGGGTCTCCGAGCAGGAGGCGCCCCAGCACCGGGATGACCCTCCGGAGGTAGAACCCGTAGGCGATCCGTAGCGCCGGGGCGCCGGGAACGGATACCTCGACCATCGAGAAGCATCCGCCCGGACGGAGGACACGGGCGATCTCGGTCGCGAAGGCCGCGCGTTGGGCCGGGGAGAGGGTCTTGATCCCGAAGAGGCTGAGGACTGCGTCGCACGATCCGTCGGGCAGGCCGGTCGTGAGGACGTCGCCGAGGCGCACATCCAGGGTGCTCTTGACGGTCCGCCGGCGGGCGAGCGCCAGCATCCCGGGCGAGAGGTCGATCGCGACGATGCGGCCGCCGTTTCCGATCCGGTCCGCGAGGTACGGCCAGCCCTCGCCGGCGCCGGTCATCGCATCGAGGACCGTCGAGCCGGCGCCGATGTCGAGCCGGGAGACCGCCTGACGGCGCCAGCGCCGGGAGAAGCCGAACGAGGTCACGACATTGACCCGGTCGTAGCTGGCCGCCATTGCGTCGAAGAGCTGGCTCACCCGTCCTGGCGCGAAGAGATCGTCATCGTCCAGGTCCGGTCGGCTGGCTGGCCCGTTCACCGACGCATCTTACGGGCGGTCACCATGGGCCTCTTGAGGGCGATCGCGGCGATCGCGGCACGGCGTCCCGGGTTTGTCGAGGCTGTTCCGCGCCTTGCGTTGTCGGCCTCTCCGGAGCATATGTCCGTCTCGGGGCCGCGGGCCGGCCGCCGGAATATCGCTACTAAGCTTAGGGAGCGGGCTTCGGGCTGCTCCCATGCCCGATGACGACTTCGAAC
>DATGGC010000024.1:0-14644 GCA_035308745.1 Candidatus Limnocylindrales bacterium
GCAGCTCGTCGCCTCGGGCGTGCCGCAGCAGGTCGTGACCGCCTTCGGCGGCGGCAGCAGTGTCGACCTCACCGGGACCGGCGACCTGGGCCAGCGGATCCTGGCCAGCGTCCCGGCGGCGCAGCAGGCCCAGATCGCGCCACTGATCCCGGCGATCGTGGAGGGCATCCACGACGCATTTTCGATCGCGATCGCGGCCACCTTCTGGGTGGGCGTGGTTGGGGCGGTCATCTCGGTCCTGGCGGTGGCGTTCCTGCGCGAGGAGCCGATGCGCGCGACGTTCGACTTCGAGGCCACGCCGGCGGACGGGGCGGCGACGGGCGGCTGAGGGGTGTCCCCCAGGTCCGGCCCGCGGCCGGCATCCCACCTCGAGTTGCGCTACAGGTCGAACTCGGCGACCAGGGCGAGATGGTCGGACGCCAGGGCACTGTCGGGGCCCTTGGCCTGCTGCTCACAGCTGACCAGGTGCGGGCGAATCGCGGCGCCCAGCATGACGTAGTCAAGCCGAACGCTGGGCTCCGCCGCCGGCATCGTGAAGCCCGGCTCATTGGGGTGGCTGAGGCGATAGCCGTCGCTGAAGCCGGCGGCCGCAATCGTCGTCATCACCTCGGTCCGGATCCCGCCGTCGAAGCGGAGCAGGATCCGGATCCACATCGGCAGGCGGCGCAGCGTTGGCCCATCGCCGGGGGCAATGGCGTTGAAATCGCCGACGATGATCGTCCGCTCGGGACTGCCGGCCTGCGCGATCCGTGTAAGCAGGCGAGCGGTCTCCGCGAGCCGTCGCCGCTCGCCGCGCTGGGACAGGCCGGCCGACAGGTGAATGCCGAACAGGCGGGCGCGATGGTCGCCCAGGGTCAGCTCGAGGGCCGCCCGTCCGACGCCCAGCTCGTGCCACTGGGCGTCGAACGGCTCTCGACTGATCGCGGCCACCGAGCGTCCCGCCATCGCAACCACGTGCTCGAGTCCGATCTCCCGCCCGATCCAGGCCACGATCGCCGGTTCGGTCGCCTCCTGGAAGATGACGATGTCCGGTCGAACCCGGGCCAGCACGCCGGCGATTGATGCCTTCCGGCCGGTCCCACCGAAGCGGATGTTGTAGGTCGCGACCCGCACGCTCACCCGGAGACGACGGCCAGCGGAATGAACGGCGTCTCCTGCGCCGCCGATCGGATGTTCAGGAAGGCCTCGTCCATGGCCTGGATGCTGACCGGCCGCCCGGCCATGGCCTGCGCGGCGGAGCGCGCCGCATCGAGCCGGGGTGCCACGTCGCGCTCGGTATCGCACAACGGCCGGCTGTTGATCCCGGGAATGTAGAAGCCGTCATCCGAGAATAGGGCCATGGCCTCCGGACCGCAGACGACGATGTCCAGGTCGCTCGAGCCCGGGCCGCGGGCGTCGAACGGCTCGTGCGACCGATAGCTTGCGCCGGCGACCGCGCTGCCCCGAAGGTACACCCGGGTTCCCGGCGGGAGGGCGGCGGCGAGGGCAGCCACGAACCTGGCCAGCCGGCCGATGTCGCCGTTGAACGCTCGATCGACGGCCTGCTGCAGGAGCTCGCCCGTCGCCTCGGTCTGCAGCTCGACCAGCTGCCGGGCGGCCAGGTCCCAGTCGCCGGCGATCGTCATGGCGTGCCTCGCGCCACGTCCGGACGGCGAAGGAGTCGAACGCCGATCGCGAGCCCGGCGACCGCCGGTACGGCCATCCAGATGCTGATCAGGACGACCAGCGGGGCGAGCCCGGGCGCGAGGCCATCCAGGCCGTCGGAGGCCGCCACGGCGGCCCGCAGGCCGGCGACCTGCTGGCGGATCGCCGCCAGGTCTGCCTGGAGGGTCGCGAAGTCGATCGTGTTCTGACCGAGGGTGGCGGCCAGGGTGGTCATCGTCGCGGATAGCTGGTTCGCCTCGGTCCCGACGGCCGCGAACTGCCCGGCCAGGCCCGCCAGGGGCCGGGACCCCAGGATCGAGACATCGCTGGCGTTGCCCAGGGCCGACATCGATCGAGCCAGCCCGTCGGACAGGCCGGCGGCCTCGTGCGCCGACTTCGCGGCGGCCGTCAATGTGGCCCCGGCATCGCCCGACCCGCTTGTCGCGGCATCGAGCGCCTGGACGGTCGAATCCAGGAAGGCGACGGCATCCTGGCGTTCCACGCCCAGATTGCCGACGGTGAGCAGCGGCGGGACGAGGACGGCGAGCGCGAGGAGCAGAACGAGGATGCCCGAGAGGCCGTAGGCGATCAGGGCCCAGCCGAGCACCTGGTAGGGGCGAGGGCCCGCGGCCCCGTCGCTCGATGGGCCACTCACGCCCGGGCCGACATGTCGCGCCGCAGGAGCAGCCAGGTGGCCATCAGGGCCACGCCTGCCAGCGCCGCCAGGGCGAGGAAGTGCCACGGCTCGGTGGTGCGCCGCGGAGCATCAGGTCCTGGAGGAGCCGAATCCCATGGGTGGCCGGCAGGAGGTCGCCCAGGCCCTGGACGACCGGCACGAATTGCTGCACGTCGAGCAGGAAGCCGCTGAAGAAGACCGATGCCAGGAGGCTCATGAGCGCGAGCTGCACGGCCTGCCGATCCGAATCGGAGACGACCGAGATCAGCAGGCCAAGACCGAGCGAGGCGACGAGCAGGAGGCCGACCGACGCGGCGATCAGGAGCGGGTCGCCCAGCAGCGGGACCCCGAGGACGTCGACCAGGACGGCCAGCAACGCCAGGGCGATGACCACGCCCAGGATTGCGAAGGCGACCACCTTGCCCAGCACGATCTCGAAGGCGCTGACCGGCGAGACGCGCAGGACATCGAAGACGCCGGTCCGCCGCTCCCGGATCAGGGACAGGGCGGTCAGGGTGATCGCCAGGTGCTGGAGGATGAGGGCCAGGACGGCCGGCCCGTAGAACGAGGGCAGGCTGGGCTGGTTCGGCGCGATGTTCTCCGGCTGGGCCCGGGTGGGGGCGGCAATCACCGCCGGCGGGATCGGGAAGGAGCTGCCCGGTGCCCGGAGCACGGAAACCCCGGTCCCGGCGGTTCGCTCGATGATCTGCTCGTTGACCGCGTACGCCAGCTGCTGGACGAGCAACGTCGCGTAGTCGGCCTTGGCCGGGCTGATCAGGTTGTATTCGACCCGGATCGTCGATTGCTGGCCGGCCTCGAACGTCTTCATCAGGTTCGCCGGCACGTAGACGACGACATCCACGGCCTGGTTTCTGAGCGCCTGCTCGGCGGCGGCGGCGTCGGTCCCGACGCTGTCCAGGCGCGCCCCGGGCGGCACGAACGGCTGGTAGTCGGCCAGGTTCGTCGAGAGCCCGGCGCCCGGCGGCACGACGAGGTCGGCCCGAAACGGGGTGATCGAGTTGTCGTAGCCGAGCCCGAAGATGGCCATGATCAGGAACGGCCCGAGGACCAGGCTGAAGAGGGCCGCCGGACGCCGGATCGCCTCGACGAGCTCCTTGCCGACGATTGCCAGCAGACGGGTCAGGACCTGCAGCAGGATCATCGTGCGATTGCCCCGTCCGGTGGCTGACCGAGCGTCGCCCGGTGACGGCTGATCAACGTCGCGAAGACCTCGTCGAAGCTCGGGCGGTACTCCCGGCTCGATGTGACGACGCCGCCAAGGTCCTCGACGGCGTTCAGGATGACCGGCAGCCCCGTTCCGGCGTTGTCGGTGGTGACGAGAAGCTCCCGCCCGGAGAGCTGACGAACCGAGCGGATGATCGGCAGGCCCGCGAGGCGATCACCGTCGAAGACATCCCTGGTCTGGAGCTCGATCACCTCACCCTGGGTCGCATCGCGGCGCATCTCGTCGGGTTGGGCGACCGAGACCAGCTGGCCCTCCGAGAACAGCACGACCTCGTCGCACTCCTCGGCCTCGCCGACATACTGGGTGGTCACCAGGACCGTGCACCCGGACCGGCTGAGACGGTGCAGCTCGGTCCAGATCGCCGTCCGCAGGAGGGGATCGAGCCCGGCCGTCGGCTCGTCGAGGAAGACGACCGCCGGCTCGTGGACCAGCGCACAGGCGAGCTCCAGGCGGCGCTGCATGCCACCGGACAGCTGGCTCGCCTTCCGCCCCCGGACGGGCCACAGGTCGACCAGCTCGAGGACGCGTCGAACGCGCCGCCGCCGGCGCAGCAGGAGCAGCCCGAAGAGGCTGGCCACGAAGTCCACGTTTTCCCCGACCGTGAGGTCCGGAAAGAGGCTGAACAGCTGGGGCATGTAGCCGATTCGCTCGCGGGTTCGCCGTGCCAGGCTGGAGCAACTGTGGCCGAGGACCGTGGCGCTGCCCGAGGTCGGCGCCAGCGCGCCGGTGAGGATCCGGACGGCGGTCGTCTTGCCCGCGCCACTCGGGCCGATCACGCCGACGATGGTGCCGCTGGTGACCGAGAAGGTGACGTGCTCGAGGGCCGTGACCTCACCGAAGGTCCGCCCGAGGTCGTCCGCGGCGATCGCGACGGACGGGTCGCCGGCCACCTCAGCGCCGCCTGCGAAGCGGACCCAGGGTGAGCCAGTCGACGAGGGTCCCGAGCGCCCAGGCAACCAGCCTGATCAGCCAGTAGACGATGGCCAACGGCCAGGCGACGATCAACAGGATGAGCGTGATCAGGCAGCCGTGGTGATGGTGCTGCTTGATCACGATGAACCTTGGGACGTCGCGGCTCACGGCATGGATCCCGCGGCCCTACGGCCGGTGGACCTCGCCGAGCGCCGCATCGTAGGCGGCGCACAGCCGTTCCATCTCCCGGCGGAGCCATTGATAGTCAGGCGCCTTGGGATGGGCTTCCCGGTAGCGGGTCCGGGCGCCGAGCCAGGCGTGGAAGGCGGCGATCACTTCGCTCGAGCGGTGCATCACGTCGCCCACGCGGAGCAGCAGACCGTCCTCGACCGGCCCACCCTGCTCCATCGCCTCTCGGAGCCAGGCGGCCAGCGGCTGGGTCTCGCCGTGCATCCCGACGGGCGGCTCGGCGAACGGCCCGCTCGTCCACGGTGGCCCAACGCTGGGATCCATGGGTGACCCGACCGGCGCCGGTTCCGTGCTCGGCTCCAGCTCCGGACGCGCACGGCCGCTGGGCTCCGGCCCGCTGCAGGCCTGGGTGATCCACTGCCAGCCGGATCGCCACCACGCCCCGATCCGGGGATCCAGGCCGCGGCGCTGGGCCTCTGCCTCCCAGGCCTCGACCCAGCGCTCGGCAGTCGTCGGCGGCAGCTGCGCGTCGACGAGTCGACGCACGATTCGCAGCCGTTCGGTGAGGTAGCGGTCGACGTTCAATGAAGGTTCCATCGCGGGAATCTGTCGCCTCGCGAGTTATTGGGGCATCTCTGGGATCCGACGCCGCATTGCAGGCGTATCGCGGGCGGCTGGAGCCGGCCGTCAGACGGCCAGCAATCGTCCGAAGAACGAGCGATAGCGCCGGAGCACCTGGCGCTGGTCCTCGGTGGAGACCGTGCCGCCACTCGACCACTGCTGCTCCAGCGAGGACCGCTCGGCCGCGAAGGACTGGGCGAGGCGCTGCATCACCTCGGCCACCAGCGCGTCGGCCTGCTTGACCGCGTCCCCCGGCTGGTCGACGAAGCTCGCCTGGATGTCGTTCCACCGGTCGCGCAGGGCACCGGCCTCGTGCTCGTCAAAGAGGGCCTGGCGGTGCGCCTCGGCGTCGAGCCCGGTTCCGGCATCGGGCGCAGCGGCCGCTTCGGCTCGGTTCGCCGAAGCCGGCAGCGCAGCGCGCTCAGTCGGTCCGGCGTCCTGGCTCGTGGCCGTGGCCGGATCGACCGGCTGGCCGCTGGTGGCATTGGCGACGTCGGCCGTCGAGAGAGCCGGTACGGGATCATCTGGACGGGGTTCGACGATGGTTTGCTGGTCACTCATGACGTTCTCCTGCTGGTTGTCTCGAAGAGCTGGATCGGAGTCCGGCCGGCTATCGGACCGGCGCCTGGGTCCCGTCGGGTGCGACGTTGGGCGCTGGGTCGCGGGCCATCGCCGGCGCCTCCGCTGGGGCATCGGCGGTGGCATCGAGCAGGTCCGAGAACAGCGCGCGGTAATGGACCATGGCCTGACGAAGCTGCTCGGTGTCGGGCATGCCGGTCCAATCGGTGGTGGCGATCCGGTGCGCGACGCGATAGTGATCGACGACCTGCGCGTGGTGGACCGAGATGTCCGCGGCGCGCTGTTCGAAATCGCTGACCGGGTAGCCGCGCGCTTCCATCACCTGGATGACGAGGCCGTCCGCCTCCTCGACGGCGCCCAGCGGATCGTCCACGAACCGGGCCTGGACGCCGCGCCAGGAGCTGGCAAAGGCGCTGCGCTCGTCCGGATCCAGGGTCCGGATGCGCAGCTCGGAGACGCGTTGGGCCCGGTTCTCGAGCTCGGCCTCCGCCCGTCCGCGATTCCCCGTCTGCTCCACGGTCCGCGTGTATTCGGGCCCGAAGCGAGTGCGCAGGGCGTCCGTGCGCCTGCGTTGCGCCACGGCGAGCGCCAGCACGGCGACCACCACGACGACCACGATCACGATGAGGATCAGAGAACTGTTCACGTGCGTCTCCTGTTGGGGATCGAGCCAAGGAGACCCGTTCGCTGGTATCGCCCGCGCACCCGCGATTCGAAGCCGCGTTACACCCGCATGGCAGCTGGCGATCGGCATCCGGGGTGCCGCCCTGGGGGCTAGAGCTCGTCCAGCCAGCGGCGCAATTGGACGTGGAGCTCGGGGGCCCCGGTCATCCGTCCGGCGGGTGGAGTCCAGGTGGCGGGATAGAGGACGAACGGCTCCGATTGGGCCCCGCCCAGACCGCCGTGGCAGCCGACGAGGTCCTCGAACGAGACCACCTCGGCCGTGGCGGGATCGACCGTGCTCAGGACGACCAGGTCGCCCACGTTCCCGAACGAGTCCAGCCGGCGCAGGCTCGGCAGCGCGAGTGGCCCGTACGGTATGAGGGGATCCTGTCTTTCGAGCTCGCCGGACCCAAGCCCGCGGCGTCCCCCACGACCGATCGCCAGGGCGCCACCCTGGTCGGAGCGGACCAGGACGAGGCCGATCGCGGGATGGTTGATCAGGCCGCGAACCAGGCCCGGGTAGAGGTGCTCGATCCGTTCCATCGAGAGCCGACCGGCCTCGACCGGAAAATACAGATGCGCCAG
This sequence comes from Candidatus Limnocylindrales bacterium, assembly GCA_035308745.1. Taxonomy (GTDB): domain Bacteria; phylum Chloroflexota; class Limnocylindria; order Limnocylindrales; family CSP1-4; genus Palsa-1033. Next base: position 7,116 of record DATGGC010000024.1, read on the forward strand.
ATTGCCGGATGCGCACACCACCAGGTCGGGCTTGTCGGCCGGGTCGGCGGATTGGAACCCGATCTTGTCGACCGCCGCGCGGATCGCCTCGAGCAGCGGCCCGATCCCGACCAACGCCGCCAGGTCGCGGGCAATGAGCCCGCCGCCCCGACTGTGCTCCGTCTCCTTGGATGATTGGGCCGAAGCGCCCTCGCCCATCAGCCCGACGACGAACTCCTCGAGGCTCTGGTGGTACGCGTCGACGAACGGACGCCCAAGGCTCTGACCATGGTCCGAGACGACGACCAGCTCGTACGGCCGCCTGGCCCGGGGCATCGCGCGGACGATGCGCTCGATCTCGTGGTCGATCCCTCGGACGGCCCGGATCGATTCCGCTCGTTCGGGTCCGCTGTGGTGGGCGACCGAGTCGTAGCCGGTGAAGTCCACGTAGATGACCGGCGTGCCCATCCGCATCTCGGCAATGACCAGCTCGGTCGAGAGGATCCGTACGGCGCCGTTGAGCACGGCGCGCTCCGTCGCCGAGTCGAAGCCACGGTGCATGCGTGGCCGGACCTGCCGGATCGCCTGCCGTCGACCCTGGTACAGCTCGGCCACGAATTCGCCGGCCATGCCCGCGACGATCCGCACCGCGTTGATCGGGCTCAGCAGGAACGTCCGCAGGCGAATGATCGTCCCTGGCGCCCGCGGCTCTTCGGCGACCGTCGCCATCGTGAGGTACGTCCGTCGCGCGTCGCCGGTCATCAGGTTGCCGATGCTCGCCCCGTCGGGCGCCAGGAGGCCATGGCCATCGGACTGGCGGCGAGCAATCTCGGCGGCATCGCCCGCGTGATTCGCGACAAGCAGCCGTCCTGTCGCCTTCTCGTACCAGCGGAACCCGGGGATCTCGTCGTTGTGGCCGTGGAGCATGCCAGCCTGGCTGGCGGGCGTGGTCGGCGGGATCAGCGCAAACCAGGGACTGACGGTGGCCTGGCGGCGGTCGAGGAGCCCGCCGAGGAACGGGGCTGCGCCGCTCGCGATCGCCGTCCGCAGGGCCGGCAGCCCGAGCCCGTCGATCTGGACGATGACGACCCCGCGTCCGCTCGTCCTGCGCACTGAACGACGACGATCGAGGGCCTCGGCGACCAGGACCACTCCGGCCACCATCGCGACGAGCGCCGCCCGGTAGGACGAGCCGCGATGCTGTCCTGGCGTCACGCGTTGGAGCCGGTCTGGTTGGGGACCGCGTCAGCGGCGGCTGCCGCCAGCGTCACTCCGCGCTGGTGGACCCAGGCGGCGCCGATCAGCACGGCCTGGCACACGAAGGACAGCCAGACCATGGCGGCGAGCACGCCCACGAACGCGCCGTAGACCTCGAGCGATCCGACCAGCTGGGGCGTGAGCAAGGCGAAGACCGAGGTGAATGCCGCGCAGAACAGCCCCGTCGCAGTCGCCGGGCGCCCGATCATCGTCCAGGTCGGCCGGTTCGTCGGGACGAAGCGGTACACCAGCGCGATCCCGCCGACGAAGAGCAGCGCACTCGCCACGTCCCCGGCGACGGGCGAGTTGAGCAGCGTGGTCGCCAGCGAGGCGCCGGGCGCGTCGGTGATGCCCGCTGTTGCCGCCAGCCCGGACAGCAGCACGAGGCCGCCGATGACGCCCGCCAGCAGGAGCACCGAGCCGACGCCCAGCAGACCACGCCGGAAGGGATCCCGCCGGCGAGTGCTCTCGAGAATCCGGGCCAGGGCATCATCGAGCGATTGGAAGAAGCGGCTGGCGCCCCAGACCAGGGCGATCAGCCCGACGAGGGAATAGGTCACTGCACCGTGGGCGAAGCTGCCCAGGGCGACCTCGAAGACCCCGGCCAGCGGTGGCACGCTCGCAGACAAGCTCGCGGACAGGACGGCCAGCCGGCCCGGATCACCGAGGATCACGCCCACGACGGCCACCACCAGCAGGATCGCCGGCAGGATCGCGAACAACGAATTGAACGCGAGGCCCGCCGCGAGCAGGCCGCCGCCGGCGAGGTCGTAATCGGCCAGGATCGGCAGCAGCCAGCGCACGGGACCGAGGGTCACCACGCGATCGACGATTCGCGCGACGGGGCCCTTGGGCGCGGGTACGAGGGGCTTGATCCTGGCCGGCCGGCCGACCGCACCGGTTCGGAGGACAGCCAAGTCGACAGGCCTCAGAGATGGATGACCCCAAGGACGAGCAGGACGAGGATCACGATCACGATCACCCCGATGATTCCGATGCCGCCATTCCTGTACATGGGACCTCCGCGGGGTGGGGCCCGATGGCCGTGCAGCAACGCCGCGCCGTGCCCAGGCTCCAACGTCCAAGCGGGCATCGTGAGCGAGGCGCCCGGCGGATCTCACGACGAAACGAGCTCGTGACGTTGCAAGCGCAGATCAAGTCCAGGGTGCCTGCCTTGGACGGAAGCGCCACTTGCGAGGCGTTTGGTATGGCACGACGTGCGACCAGCACAGGCGGCTGACGCCCGACGGTCGCTACGGTCAACCGAAACGACCACCGCAGCAAGGGTGTGGGATGGACCCACGAACGCACGATCCGAGGCTCGAGGACCGACCGAGCGACCCCAACGCGCCCGAGGGCCTGGGGCCCGACGACGAGGGCCTCGGCAACATCCGGGCCGACCGACCGCCGGTCCCGGAGCCGACCGACTCGGAGACCGCTCCAACGAACCCATTCGAACCGACCCAAGGAGCTGGCCGATGACCACCATCCACAAGACCATCGACGTTGACGTCCTGGTTCGCTACGTCTACGACCAGTGGACCCAGTTCGAGGAATTCCCCAAGTTCATGGACGGCGTCGAACGCGTCGTGCAGCGCGGGGACAAGATCCTGGACTGGACCGCCACAGTCGGCGGCCAGACGCGCCAGTGGACGGCTGAGATCGTCGACCAGACGCCCGAGCGGCGGATTGCCTGGAAGGCCATCGAAGGAACCGAGAATGCCGGCGCTGTCCTCTTCGAGCCGATCGGCCCGGACCGGACCAGGCTGGAGCTCACGATCGACGTCGAACCCGAGGGCCCGCTCGACGAGGCCGGCGTCGCGCTCGGGCTTCTCGATCGGCGTGTCGAAGGCGACCTGGAACGTTTCCGAACGTTCATCGAGACCCGTCGACGACCAGCCGGGGCGTGGACCGGCGAGATCCATGGCTCGCGCGTCCGCGATCGAGGCCAGCGGGCCTAGGTCGTCCGGATCGTGGTCATGAGCCGGCCCAGGGACCGGCCGAAGGCCCCGCGGGGTGCAATCGGGCTACGCCTTGGGCGTTGACTCGCCTCGAGAATCGTCCCCGGGAAACGGCGGCGGGATCGGTCGTTCGTACACCCTCGCGAGGTGAACGAGGTGCTGGTACTCCTGGCGAAGGGTACCGGCCATGGCGCGCAGGCGTGCCGCGTCGGCGGACTTGGGATCAAGACCACTGAGCTGTCGTTCGACCTCGCGCCACTCGTCGAGGACATGGCGGGCCAATCGTTGGTAGGGCATCAGGTCCGTCCTCTCCCTCGGCGCCGGCTGGCTGTCGGTCCCCGCTCGGACAACCTCCAGAAGATCTGTCAGGAAATGGAACGTGCATCGGTCGGATTCGTTACGACCCGTGGGCTGCGACCTAGGCTGGATCCGCCCAAGGCCTCGCGTGACCCGTCTGATTTGACGGGCAGAATGTCGAATCGCCGAGGCCCCATTCGTCGTGGAGGTGAGCGGGCGTACGAGATGCGGCCAACGGCATGGATGCCCTGAACGTCGCGCCAGAGCCAGCCAGCAAGGAGAACCGATGCGATACCTCATGTTGGTCGCGGTCGATCCGGACCATACCGCCGAGGACGAAGCCCGCGCGCCATCGATCGAGGGCTGGGTCGACCAGGTGACCGCCAGCGGCGCCTGGGTGATGGGCGAGCGCCTGCGACCGACCAGCGACGCGACCACGGTCCGCGTTCGGGGCGGCAAGCTCCTGGTGACCGACGGGCCCTACACCGAGTCGAAGGAGTGGATCGCCGGCTTCGACATCCTCGATTGTGCCGATCTCGATGCGGCCATCGAAATCGCGGCGCAGCATCCGATGGCGTACACCGGGCGGCTCGAGCTCCGGCCGTTCTGGCCGTTCGACGAGGGCTGAGCTCGGCCGAGGGCGTCAGCCGTCGTCGGGCCTGGCAGGAACAGGTGGGTCGCCAAATGCCCGTCCGGGCGTCCCTGGAGGCGGACCTGATCGACCGCCCTCGTCAGCGAGCGGGGCCGGTCGAGTGGCGCACGACGAGCTCGACGGGCAGGTCAAGGACTTCCGACTCACCGGTCTGGCCGGGTGAATCCAGCAGGAACCGCGCCGCGGCGTAGCCCTTGAGCGCCAGGGGCTGCCGGATCGTGGTGAGCGACGGGCGCGCATGGGCGGCTCCATCGACGTCGTCGAAGCCGATGATCGACAGCTCGTCGGGCACCCTGATCTGAAGCTCGCGCGCCGCCGCGAGCACGCCCAGGGCCAGCCGGTCGCTCATCGCCAGCACCGCGGTCACCGCCCCGGCTGACTCCAGCAGGAACCGACCGGCCTGGAGGCCCAGCTCCTCGTCCGAACGGGCACATTCGAAGACCGGCACATCGTCCAGGCCGATTCCGTGGACCGCCAGGGCTGCGGCGTAGCCCCGCATCCGCTCGCCGGGCACGTCGTAGGTGGGCGCGACGATCCGCTCTGGTTGCCCCGGCCCGGTGTAGCCGTCGGCCCGGAATGGCAGCGAGACGACGGCGAAGCTTCGATGGCCGAGGTCCGCGAGATGGCTCGCCGCGAGCCGGGCTCCCTCGAAGTCGTCGACATGAATGGTCGAGACGTCGGCCCGGCGCGGCTGGTCGATCACCACCAGTGGATCGCCTCGAAGCACGACCTCCTCGAGGACGGCAAGGTCGTTGGGGAGCGAATAGGCGATGAAGCCGTCAACCGCCACATCGACGATCTGCCTGGTCTCGCCTCCGCGCACGACGCCCGGAATGATGAGCAGGCCCAGTCGCCGTTCCTCGCAGGCGTCGGCGATGCCGCGCAGGAGGGCCGCCGTGGTCGGGTCGTCGAGCGTGCTCGGCAGGGACTGCGGCAGGATCAGTCCGATCGCCCCCGCGCGCCGAGTGCGGAGCATCCGGGCGACCGGATGCGGGCCCGAGTAGCCGGCCTCGCGGGCGGCGGCGAGGACACGCTCGCGCATCCCGCTCGACAGCTGATCCGGCCGATTGAAGGCGTTCGACACCGTCGTCTTCGAGACGCCCAGCGTCTTCGCCAGGGTAGCGAGCGTCAGGCGCCCCGGGCGGCGCGGATGATCTGGATGGCGGGGCATCAGGCGGACATCAACCGTTAACTTGACCGATCAAGACGCGAGGACTACGCTTTGGCTTGTCTCTTGATCGATCAAGTTGATCATACGTGATCATCGACCAGGAGCACCGATAGGACTCATTCAGATGATCAACGCATCAACCGACACCGAGCTCGCGCGCGAGCGGCTCGACCAGATCATGAGCGGCTACGAGCTCTGCCAGTACTGCGCCCAGCCGATGACCCTCAACGCACGCGACGGATCGCTGTGGTTCGAGTGCTCCTCGCTTGGCGCTCGATCGGGCATCCAGCTGAGGATCGCCCTCCACCTCCACGATCGCCGGCTGGCGGACCTCCTGCCGAGCCCGGCCCTCGCCGCCTAGGCCAGTCAGGCTCGCGGCCGACCCAGGCTCCACGGCCGTCGAAGCGGACGCGTCGGCAGCTCGGTGGGCTCGAGGGCGGCGCGGTCCCAGCCGCCCAGGTTGGCGCTCGCCTCATAGGTCGACTGCAGGAACTCGAGCAGCGTCGCGTCGGGATCGACCGCGGTCCGGACGACGTCGTAGGGCAGGATGAACTCGCCGGCCAGAGCGTCGAAGGACGCCTCCGCGGGTCGCACGGCGGCGGTTCGGAAGCCCTCTGGTTCCGGGTAGGCATAGGCGTAGAACGCCGGACCAGGCGCCGCCGTGCGCGGCCACCAACCCGCCGTGTAGTTCTGCCGGGACTCGGCCTCCTGCATGACCCAGTCCGGGCAATTCGGGACGCCGCCCGGATGGCGCGGCGCAGGCCCGCCGGAGTAGCGCGACGTGGCCAGGTCGAAGCCGCCCCAGAACAGGTTGACCAGGCTGGCCTTGCCGACGAACCCGGACTGGAAGGACTTCATCACCCGGTCGACCTGGACCATGGCCCGCCACATCAGCTGGGCATGCTCCGGGTCATAGGCGGCGTGGCGCTCGTCCTGGTCGAACGGAATGGCCTCGGCCACCTCGACCGGACGCGTCGAGATCGAGACTTCGATCCCCCGGCCAAGAAGGCCGGCCATCAACTCGCGATAGAACGCCCTGACCGACTTGGGCTCGAGCGTCATCGTGAACGATCCGGGGTTGCCATCGGTGACCCGCAGCAGGTGATCGACGAAGTCGAAGTCCACCTGGAAGACCGTGTCGCCGGAGGGGATCGGCGACGTCGTGAGGCCCCGTGCGCTGACGTACAGCGCCACCTGCCAGAGGTGGTTCAGGGGCGGCGCCAGCTGAAGCCGCACCTTGCCCACGATCTGGACCCACATGTGGAGGGTCGAGATCGTGGGTTCCCACTCCCGCCACGGGAGCTCGGGCCACGGGTTGGCGCCGCCCCCGAGCCGTTCCGCCGCGGGATCCGTCCTGAGCTTCATGCCCAGATTGTCGCTCCTAGAAGCCGAGGGCCTCGTCGACCAGGACGACCGTGATCCGTCCGGGCGCGACTTCCCGGTTGATGATCAGGACCTTGTTGGCCGCGCTGTGCACGCCGTAGACGCTCAGCGCGCGGGCATCCTCCAGGGGCAGGGCGTAGTCGTAGATCCGGCGCAGGCCTGCCTCGAGGTCGGCCACGATCTTCTGAATGCCGACCACCAGGATCACCCGGCCGGCGCCCGAGACGTACGGGCCAAGCTGGCTGCCGCCCATCGAGGCGACCAGCAGCGAGCCGGTCTCGGTCACGGCGTGGACGCTGCCGAGCATGACGTCCGGGGCGGCGGTCAGCCGCCGGATCTCATCGCCCTGGGTCGCCCGATCCATGCTCCAGGCCCGCGGTCCGACCGGGTCGTAGCGGCCCGAGGTGTCGAGCTCCTCGCTGATGCCGGTGGCATCGAGCGTGGCCGACGCCCCGTGGTGGACGTTGGCACCAGCCGGGACCAGGTCCAGCACGATGCGCCGGGCCTCGGCCCGATCCCGTGCCCGGAGGACACGGATCCCGTTGGCCTCCAGGGCTTCGATCGCTGTTCGAACTGAGGCTTCATCGGCCGGCGTGCCGAATGGTTCGCGGGTGGTCAGCTGGTCTTCACGGGTTGCAGTCATCATCTTGTTGTCTTCCTCGACGCTTGGGCCATATACTTGCGGCTGCAAACACTGTACGCCTAGGTATGTGCAGATGCAAGTACCTGAATCGGGTGATCCGGCGAGGCTCCTGGACCGCCTCGTCGGGGAGAACCTCCCGGATCGGCGCGGCCTGGCCGCCTGGCAGGCCCTGTTGCAGGCCCACGC